>NZ_QOZX01000041.1:0-215399 GCF_008368895.1 Bacillus sp. BB081 | reverse complement strand
GTAGCGCCTTGAGCGCCAGCCGGACCTTGAGCACCCGCCGGTCCTCGAGGTCCGGTAGCCCCTGTTGCACCAGTAGCGCCAGTAGCCCCTGTTGCTCCTCCGCCTCCAAGGCAACCTGATCCGTATTGAACTAGAATAGTTTGGATCTCTGTTATAAGTCTAACTAGTTTGTCGATCGTACAACAATCTACTTTGAATAACTTAGCGATATACAATAAATAATTAAGCAGGCTTTGTAGCTCAACGTACAATGCTCCGCATGAGAAAGGTGTTGTTCTTAAAATAGTTAATAGATTAGCAATAATAGAATTTCCAATTTGTTTTTGTGCTGGAGACAAATCTAAGCAATTGAGGAATTTTTGTAGGTTATTTAGGGCAGCAATCAAGTTATTGATATTGTTTTGAGAAGGGTTTTGAAAGACCGCTTGAATAGCTTGACCAAGAGCTTGAAGCAGTCTAACAAATTCTGTAAGTTCGGACTTAGAGATGTTAATATGACTACAAGCTCTGACTTCGCAACAATCATTACCATAAAATACTTTTCCTTTATTTTTATTGTTCATTTGTTCATTCCTTTCTTTCATAGAATCAATAGTCGTTACTATATATTAAAATGAAATTTATACTAAATTCGTGATGGACAAACTACCATTTCTAAAAAAATAAGAAATTGGACCACCTAGTAAAAATAAGTAAGGTCTAGAGAAACCTTTATATCATTTAATCTTTCAAGAGTTGTTTTAGGTAAAATTGGAATTGAAATAGTGAAAGTTGTGCCGTCTTGATTACTGGTCATTTTTAATGTACCGTTATGATTTTGAATAATTTTCTTCGTTACTGACAAGCCCAGTCCTGTGCCCGAATCTTTTGTTGAGAAGAATGGATCAAAGATATATTCTTGAATGGCTGGTGGAATACCAATTCCATTATCAGTGAAAGTAATACGAACAAAATTATCTAGGCGATAACTAGTGATTTGGATAGAAAGTTTTTTTTCGCCTTGAGCATCGACAGCGTTCTGAAATAGATTTAAAAAAACTTGCACAAGTTCATGACGATCAATATGGACTAATACATCATCTAATTCGTTAGAAAAATTATAATCAATGGAAATATTATGTAAAAAGACTTCACTAGCTAGTAACTGTTGAATATACTCACGTAAAAATGTATTAATAGGAAACGGTTCTCTTGTAAATTCGCGTGTTTTTGAAATAGCTAAAAATTTTGTAATAATACTATTTGCGCGGTCTAATTCAGGAATAAGTAAGTTTTTAAATAATTCTTTATTAGATGGAGAAACATTTTCTTGTAAAAATTGTAAATAACCCCGTACGGTTGTAAGCGGATTACGTACTTCATGTGCAATCCCAGCTGCAATTCGCCCTGCTAACGAAAATTTCTCTGCATCACGTTCTGTGTTTAAATAATGAAAGACACTAATAACTCTAAAAATCTCTCCGTTATAATCACGAATAATTCGGTTATTTAAAATGCCATAGTTTTTGTCTAAAACTTCTTCATTATATATTTCTGTTCCCGTTCTTAATGTTTCAAGAGCTTTAATTTTTTCTTCTGGCAATTGTAGTAATTGTTGAATTGGCTTTCCGATTATATCATTTCGTACTACACCAAAATCATCTGCTGCAGCTTGGTTACATAAAGTGATATTTCCTTTAGCATCAACAAAGGTTACATGATGTGAAAAAGCATCAAAAATATGAATAAAGTATGTTTCAAGTTGCTCAAATAAAAATAATGAATCGCAAGTAAGTTGAAAATCAGCCTCTTTATTCTCTTTTTTTATGTTTTGAATGGAATGAGTCGTTCTCATTTTCTTTATTTGTAAACCAATATTTGGATTTTTGTATGTGAAATGATGTGGTAATTGATTCACAAGTTCTTCATAAAAACGTACTTTATTTTCTAATTCTTCTATTCGTTTTTCATGAGATACAATATCATCGTTTGGAAGCATAAATAAATAACCCCTCAATTTAAAAATTCTTCCATCTAGTATATCATATTTTTATACGGATACTCTTAAAGAAGGGGCTACTTAATAAAATTGATTAGCAGAAGTGTTCGGGAAGTGAGTAGAATGAATAGAAGGTGAAGTTAAAAAGGGAGGGATATATTTGCTTTTCATTGGAGTGACAGGGTGGGGAGATCATGATTCTTTATATATAGATCCCTATGAAAATAGAAATAAATTACGAACATATAGTGAGTATTTTCCTATAGTGGAAGTGGATAGTTCATTTTATGCAATGCAACCTGCACGAAACTATACAAAATGGGCAATGGAAACACCGAAAGATTTTGCTTTTATAGTAAAAGCATATCAAGGAATGACAGGACATATGAAAGGTGAAATCCCTTTTTCTACGTTTGATGAGATGTTTGATGTGTACAAACAATCTATTTTGCCTTTAATAGAAGCTGATAAATTAAAAATGATTTTATTTCAATATCCACCATGGTTTGATTGTAAAAAGAAAAATGTGGATTTTCTTCGATATACGAAAGAAAAAATGGAAGGTTTACCGTGTGCCATAGAATTTCGAAATCAAACATGGTTTTATCCCGAAATGAAAGATAAGACGATACAGTTTCTAGAACATGAGAAATGGATTCATACCATTTGCGATGAGCCGCAGGCCGGGATAGGTTCGGTACCGCTCGTATTAGAAGTAACGAATGCAGAGATGGTGTTAATACGTTTTCATGGTAGGAATGTTCATGGGTGGCTTGATAAAGGGGAAAATTGGAGAGCGGTTCGTTGCTTATATCGCTACAACAATAAAGAATTAGAAGAATGGGTAGAAAGACTAGAGCAATTAAAAAAGAAGACAAAGGACATATATGTACTATTTAACAATAATTCGGGCGGAGATGCAGCGGATAATGCGAAACAGCTTATGAAAATGATGAACATTACATATGGTGAGCCGAAGCCTGAGCAATTAAATTTGTTTGAATGATAATAAACAAGAAAGGCACTGTACAAACAGGGGGAATGTACAGTGCCTTTCTATATGAAAAAGAGGGGTAACAATGTTACTGAGCGTTTGGTTGATTCATCAATTGTTGGCTTCGTAATAAATGATAATGGTTATCATTATCATTGTCAATAGTTTTCCGAAAAATAAATAAAAAACTTTTTATGAGACATTAACGGGTAGGAAGATTCTTGATAAAAGGTTTGGCTGAAGCAAAGAAGTTTTTCGGGGGAGAATGCTAGTAAACTCCTAATAAAATATCAAAAAAAAGAACAGCAATTAATGCTGTTCTTTTCCAGTGACGAATTGTTGTAAATCAAAAGGAGTTATCGCTTGGATAAACTCTTTTGAGATAAGTGTTTGAACAAGAGTACTCTCAGAAATGGAAGCACCTGTTTTCTTTTCATAAGCTTGTTTTAATAAATCAAGTTTTTCAGCCGTTTCTTTCGGTAATTCAATTGTTAATGTGTTCATAATTTCTCCCCCTTACTATTAGAGTACCACTACAATATAGGAGAGACAAGAAAAGAGAATGTGAAACATAAAAAAGGTTACCATTTATAAATGGTAACCTTTTTTATGTATAAGAGTTATTAAGCAATACCGATATACTTTAAAGTTTTTGATGGAGTACTATGATCAAAGAAGTGTTGTAAAAATGCGATATCAACACCTGATTTGTATGCACAATATCCCCAAGTTTTTCGAAGTGTATGTGAGCTAATCCCTTCTAATCCAACTTCTTTTGCAGCTTTGTTTAAAATGTACCATGCATGTTGTCTCGTAATAGATTTTGTTCCTTTTTGAGACTTTAATAATGGTTCATTACGTTTCCAAGTTTTACGTTCTTTCATGTAGTCTTCGATCGCGTGCTGCAAGTCTTCATTTACAGCAAACCATTTATGTTTCTTTACTTTTTCATTGTAAAATAAAATGGAATGGCGAACATTTTCATGTTCATCGATTACATCACTAACTTTTAATTGTAAGATTTCACTTACTTTTAAGCCAGAATTTACAGCTAATACGAATAATAAGCCATCACGTTTCGAAGATTGTAAAAGTATATTTTTGATAGTTTCTAATTGTTTTTCATTTTGAATAGGTTGTCCTGCTTGTTTCATTTCACGCACTCTCCTCTTTTATGTGTGTAAAGGAAAGGATTAACTTGTTTCCTACTATAAAGGGAGAGTGTGAATTTCATGTGAACTCCTAGTGAAATTAAGACAAATTATTTGACTTCTTTTACTTTTTGTAAATTAAAGTAGAATACAACACTATTAGTCGTGTTATATACACCGTACTCGGCATGGTGGAGGTCTAAAATGTTTTTTACAATAGATAACCCGAGACCGGTACCTCCAGTATGACGGCTACGAGATGCATCTAAACGGTAGAAACGATCCCAAATTTTTTCAAGACTTTCTTCAGGGATAGGGTTTCCTGTGTTTTCGATTTCGACTTTTACTATATCTTCCAGTTCTATAACGGAGACGTGTATTTTTTCTCCATCTGGCGTATAGCGAATTGCATTGCTAAGTAAGTTCACAACGACTTGCTCAATACGACTACGATTCGCTTTAACGAATATAGAAGAGTCTACATCTACGTTCACTTGTAAATGCTTTTCCTCCATGCTAAATAATAACTTTGTATAGACTTGTTGAATTAATTCACCGATTGAGAATGTCGTCATATCTAGTTTGTACGTACCAGATTCTAGTTTTGCTAATTCTAACATTTCAACAATAAGTCTGTTCATGTTTTCTGTTTCTTCTAAAATAACATCTGTGTAATACATCGTATCTTTACTAACGCCATCTTTAATTCCTTCTGCGAAACTTCTAATTACACTAAGTGGTGTTTTTAATTCGTGTGATACACCAGAAATGAATTCTTTTCGCGTTTTCTCTAATTGACGTTCACGTTCAATATCTTGTTGTAATTTTGTATTGGCAACATTTAATCGATCGATTCGGTCTTTTAAGTTTACAGATAACGTATTAATACTACCGGAAAGCCCGCCAATTTCATCGTCTGCTGTCACAGGTAATTTTTCACTAAAATCAAAATTGGCCATTTTTTTTGTAACGCGATTCATTTTAATTAATGGTTTCACAATGATTTTTGAGTAGTAGAAGGATAATAAAATAATTACGAGAAATACGATGATTAAGGCATAAACATAATAATCCTTTAAAACGAGCATCGCTTCATTAACAGGTTGTAAAGATGCTATCGCAAAAGCGTATTCTGTAATTTTTCCATTTTCCACAATAGGTTTTACAAAGATACTATTTTTTATATTCTCTCCACCATCTATTATATAAGTGTTTAATTGGTGTGAGTTAGCAGTGCCATTTCTAATAATCTCTGCAAAATATTGAACGGCTTGTAATGTTTCAAAATCATTTGCAAGACGAACATCTGCTTTGGATGGAAGCTGTAACTTAGATACGATACCAGTAAACTCAATTTGAGTCACAGTTTTGGATCGGCTTGTAAGTCTATTTTTAGCAGGGTTTCCATTAATGGATTGAAAATCTGAGTTGACATTTTCGTTTTGCCATCGATTATAGTTTGTTGTCAATTCTAGTGGTGTTATGGTGGAATCTTGTACAAAACCGACGACGTTTATCATCCCATCTTTTTTCAATCCTAAGTTTTCGAATTTATTATATTCTTCTGGCGTTAAAACATTATTGAGTGGAATGGAATATGCTTTATTATTTTTAGGATTAATTACATCAATGTAGAAATTATTGTCACTTTTAATAATGCCGTTCGTATTTAAAAACTGCATTTCAGCATTTGTTTTATCATGAAATTCTTGTTTTAGTTTTCGAATTTCTTCATAAGTTTTACCACTTTCTTCGTAAGTATTTACGAACTTCTCAAAAGCAGTTTGAACTGTTTTTACTTTTTTATTAATGTAAAATTTCTCTAAAAATAGAGATTGTCCTAAGAAAAAAAGGAGGAATATGATTGTAAATAATGTTGATGTTAATAAAAATAGTTTAAAGACGATACTTCTGTTTTTCACTGCGTCACCTCTTGTGAGAAATACTGTAAATGATTTCTTAATTATAACAAACGTTACAAAAAAGTAGAGGAGAAAATCTGTCTCTTCTGAAAGTAGTTTTTAATAAAAAGTCACATAAAAAGAACTCGACAGACGTATGACGAGTTCTTTAATGTATTATTGTTGAATTGCTGCATCTAAAGCGATTTCAATCATTTCGTTAAATGTAGTTTGACGCTCTTCAGATGTTGTTTCTTCACCAGTGAAAATGTGATCGCTTACTGTTAATACAGATAACGCATTTACACCGTATTTCGCTGCTAATGTATAAAGAGCAGTTGTTTCCATTTCTACTGCTAGTACACCATAATCTCCAAGTTTTTTAACCATGTCCATGCTTTCGCGGTAAAATACATCTGCTGTTAAAACATTACCAACACGAACGTGTAAGCCTTTTTCAGTTCCAGCATCGTAAGCTTTCTTTAAAAGGTCAAAGTTTGCAGCTGGGGCAAAATCAAAACCTGGGAATGTTAAACGGTTCATATTAGAATCCGTACAAGCTGTCATTGCAATAATAACGTCACGTACTTTTACGTCTTTTTGAATCGCACCGCAAGTTCCAACGCGAATTAAATTTTTAACTCCGTAGCTTTGGATTAATTCGTTTACATAAATAGAAATAGAAGGAACACCCATACCTGTACCTTGAACAGATACGCGTTTTCCTTTATAAGTTCCAGTGAAACCTAACATACCACGCACGTTATTATAGCAAGTAACGTCCTCTAGAAATGTTTCAGCGATATATTTTGCACGTAATGGATCACCAGGTAATAGAATAGATTCAGCAATTTCGCCTTGTTTTGCTTCAATATGTACACTCATGAAAAGTCCTCCTTATAATGTATTGATAGAAATCAATATCATTTGCATTATACACTATCAATCCTTTCAATTAAAATCTTTTAATTATTTGTAATATGTGCAAAGCAGGAGGATTTCATAAATCATAATCTAGAATATATATGTAAGAAGTTTTGTATGAACAGAGACAATAAAAATGGTAGGTGATGTTTTGAAAAATCTTGTCATTGGACTTGTTGCTTTGCTATTTATTGTAGTAGGCGGATTTTACATAAAAAAGTATCAGGAAACTACAGAGACTGTAGGTGATGTTCAGGAAGTAAAATGGGATGTGTCAAATGGAAAAGGAAATGAGAAAGTAGATATTTTGTTTCAATTGCTAAATAATAAAAATAACGAAGTTCGTGGTGTGAATGATCAAATTCGGGCAGTTATTGTAGACGGACAATTAAAACATGTACAACAAATGAAACCTACATTTGCAGGGAATGGATCATATAAGGTATCTTCCAAAATAGCGAAAGATGAAAGATATACAATATTTTTATATGAAGACAAAAACAAGTCTGTGAAATCATTTGCGAAGAAAGATTTTGGGAGAGAAATAGAGGAGAAAAATAAGAAAAAAGTAAAATTTCCAATCGATAGTGTGCTTACAAAAAAAATAGGGGAGTATGAAGTTTCTCTATTATTTGGTGCATTGCATCCGAATGAACCAGCGACGTTAACATTTCAATTCCAAGCGAAAAAGGGTGAGAAATTGAAATTACATTCAGAGAGAGGAGAAGTGGAAGCGCTCTATATCATGGACGAAACGAGAGAAAACTTTTTATACGCAATACCTGTTGATACAGATGAGCAATTACAATACCGTATTACATTTCCTATAGAAGGAACGTATAAAATATGGGGAGATTTCTATATAAATGGTAAGAAACATGAAAAAGAATTTATTGTACAAGTTCAAAAAAGAAAAAACAGCTAAATGTTTAGCTGTTTTTTCTTTTTCCTATTAATTTTGTTACAGAGAGCATTGTAATTGGTAAAGAATGATTCTTTCTAAATGCTAAATATTTACCGCTCCATGCTGGTTTATATTTTTCTTTAAAATGACGTAGCCCGCTGAAGCTATACGTATAACGAACATTATTAAAGATGGCAGCAGCAACTCGTTCGGACCAAAAAGATTGTGTCGATAAACCTACATTTGAAAGTGGTGCCATACCAATATTAAAGGAGTGGAATTCATTTTCTTTTGCCCACTGGAATAGGTGGATGAAAATTGCATCCATAATGCCGCTAGGTGCATCTGGATAATAGCGCATTAAATCAACAGACAATGATCCGTCTTGATATACGGGCATAAAGGTTGTAAATGCAATGATTTTTCCATCAGCATCACATAATGTAGCGATAGGTGCTCGGCTAATATATTCACGATCAAAGTATCCGAGTGAAAAACCTTTCTCTTTTTTTCCGCCGAGCCACGCATCTGAAACTTTTCTTAACTCTTCAAATAATTCGTTTGAGAATGGTGGCTGATGAATAGAGAATGTATAGCCTTCTCGTTCGAAACGGTTGAAAGTCGCTCGCATACCGGCTCGTTTTTTTCCTGTTATTGTAAATGTGTTCAAATCAACGACAGCTTCTTCACCAAGTTTAAAGAAGTTGTAACCAAAATCATGATATAAACTCATCCATTTACTTTCTATTTGGTAGAATACACAAATGTATCCAAATCGATCAGCCTCAGTTAAAAACTCTTGTAACACAGTACGGTAGGAGGAAGGGTCCCCAATTGGATCACCTAGCACAACGAGACGTTTTCCAGTTATAGAGAAGAGAAGGAGCGCTTTCCCATCACTACTGAAGAAAAATTGTTTATCTCCTAAAAATCCTAAATGACTAAGTACATTACCATCGTGTTCATCTAAAAAGTTTTGCAACCTTTTATCATTAGCTGGTTGCCCGGGAAATTCATTTCGATAACGATTGGCAATGAGTGAGCCAATCAGTAAAAATGTAGGAACGAAAAAGGCAGCTGCTAATGCACTTCGTTTCACTTGCGTAATATTACGAACGACAAAATCAGGTTTAAAAGCTTCTTTTGCACCTGCAAATAAAATACCTAAGTTTTTATATAAATATAAAGTTATGAGTAAGAATATAAAAACTTTTACCATATCAGAAAGTGAGACTTCCATTTTCTCGCGTACAAATCTTTTACGAAGCATATATAATACAGCGAGTACGATTAATAAAATAAACGTCTCTTCAATATCAATCCCTTTTAGCGTATTAAAGATGGCTGCTCCGATTAAAGAAATAATCGTCATATAGTAAGAACGCTTTGTTCCATAATATATCCCTCGCGAAAGGATCAGGAGGAGAATACCAAATGTTAGTGATAAGCTAAAAGAAAATTGAATAAGATGTTTTGGAGCTAGAATATGTAAGGCGTGTGCTCTGTTTATACTTGTCGGTAGAATGGTTGATAAAATAACCATTAATCCAGCAAATACTGTTAAAGCAGCAGAGGCCCATGAACCTAGTTTTCCTAGAAAATCACGCTGCAAAGTCCATATAACACCAGTTGTTTCTAATGCAGGCGCAATAAAAGGTTTATCTTCAAACTTTTTAATGGCCACGCCTGTCATTTCAAAAGCTGCAAAAATAAGACCAAGGCAGAAAGGTAAAATGTAATAGACGAGGCGATATAATAACATAGCAGGTAGTAATACGCCTGTATCAATGCCGTATTGTCCGAGCCCAGTTAAAAAGACAAGATCAAATGAACCAAGTCCACCAGGAACAAGACTAACAACACCAGCTAAAGCAGCAATTACATACACACCTAAAAACTTTTGAAATTCGATATCGATACCAAATAATATTAGTATGACGTACATAACAATACCGGCAGATACCCACTCAACTAATGAAACTAATGAGTATAAAACAGTCGGATTTTTCTCTTCTTCCCCTTCTTCTTGCCCTTCGGTTTGCTTTGGTTTTCTATTTTTTAGTTTAGAAAAGCCAATGTATATAGGGACGAAAAGGGCGAAGAAAATAAGAACAGGCCATAGCCACGGTTTTTCATGCAAAATAAAACTTGTGTCTAATATTCCAATAAGACCGAGGAAAGAAAGAATTGCGAGTCCGTTAATAAAAGCAGTTGTCATCCAGGCGATACTTTTAATAAGTTTGCCATTTTCTTTTATGTATGGACGATAAAGCATTGTGCGTACACCAGCTCCAACGAGACCACCAAACCCAATAAATCCATTTAAAGTATTAGCAATCCATGAGATACGAAAAATCTTTTGGACTGGTATATCAGCTTTTAAATAACGAAGCATAACATAGTCATAAAAGAACATTGTTGATACGGCAAATGCACCAAGTGTAATTGCTAAAAAGACTCCTCCGGTTGGAATGTTTTTAATTGTATTGATTGCTTCTAAAAAAGAAATGCCTGCTAATTCTTTTTTTGCTTGAAAGAATACAATTGTTAATACAACAAATGGGAAGATAATTTTCCCGATTTGTAAGAAACGTTTCCATGAAAACGACATAAATACAACTCTCCTTGTATAAGAAAACTGAGACAATAATATTATTATGACAAACTTCAAGAAAAATAAAAAGGTAAATTCCTGTATAGGGAAGCTATTTTTTATATGGGTTATATTTAAAAGAGTATTTCGTTTATCAGAAAGTTAAGTTAAAATGAATTGAAAGAAGGAAGAGAGGGGAAGTAGATGATTATAATAGGTTATGCGGGATATGAGTTAGAGAAAGCGAAACCTAATACATCAGAAGATTTCTTTAATAGATCTGAAGTGACATATATATTAAATAATAAAGAGAGAACTTTTTCCGTTTTATACGTTCGATATTTTGAAGAAGTTTTACAAGAAATTACTCCTTTTGAAGGAAATCCAGTATGTAAAGTAGAAGAACAAGACATATATTTACGGGATATTGTAGCGATATGTTGTTTACTGAAAGAGAATGAGCATCGCATGCAAAAACGTTTATATTTAAATAATATAGAAGCATTCCAACAATATTTTGATGAGGAAACAGTGGTGAAAGTACAAGAAATATTAGCTGAATTACATAAAAATAAAAGAGTAGAAATAGCGTGAAATGGCAAAGGAGAGGGAAAAAATGTCTAATCTAATGGTTGAAAATCAAACAGAACAAGTTTCTATGTTTTTAGAAGATGTTATTACTTTGATAACCAATTATGTAAATTATCATACGTTGCCTTCTTTATTAGAAGAAAAACCAGCAGGGAACGAGCAATATTATAAAGGGTTATTAGCATCAATAAGACGTCTTCTCGTTTTTTGTGAAGAAGGACATGATGCATGTTTTGTTTTGTTAAATAGCCAGCCATTTCGAAAAACAGCAGCTGAGAAAATTTTATATAAAATTTATCATCAAGTAATTGCAGAGTTTTTCTCACCAAAGAGTGATCATTGGTATGAAAATAGTCGGTCTGCCTATACAGGGAAAAACTCCATCGTTTTTCAACAAACGCCACCAGCATCTATAGAGCAAGTGATGAAGAGTTTAGAAGGAAAATTTCAATTGATGCGTGAAGAACTAGAATATTATGAGACGGATTACCAAACAAAGATGTTACACAAATATTAATTGTGAAAAAGAAGCTAAGAGGACTTAGCTTCTTTTCCTTTTGTAAAGTTATATAAGGGATTTCCTTTGAATATATTTATGGGGATAGCATTAAGGAGGTGTAACATGAGTCAGCAAGGTGTATTTACAGATTACTTTCATGAAGTAGAAAGCTGGTGTGAAAGTGTTCTTCACGTATTAGATAGCCGTGCAATGGAAGTGTATGATGTCCATATGCTTGCCTATAAAATTCAAACGTTATTAGATCGTATGAAAGAGCATGAGTATGATACAGATGCAGAGTTTATGTATGAAATAAGTGATGATGTAGAACATATTCAGCATCATTTGCAGGAAGTATTCGTGCAAGGAGAAGAGGAATATGAACTATATGAAAGAGGGGATAGTGAACGAGCTGTTCCAATTGGAGGGCATACACTTCCACCATTACCTTATCCATATAATGCGTTAGAACCGTATATTTCTAGAGAAATTATGATGTTACACCATGATAAACATCATCGCAGTTACGTGGAAGGATTAAATAAGGCAGAGAAAATGATGGAAGAAGCGAGAAAAACAAATCAATTTGATTTAATTAAGCATTGGGAAAGAGAAGCGGCTTTTCATGGATCAGGTCATTACTTACACACGATATTTTGGAATAACATGAAAAAAGATGGTGGCGGAAGTCCAAGAGGGGCTCTTTCACAACAGATTGAACAAGATTTTGGGAGTTTTTTACGTTTTCAAAAACATTTCACAGAAGCAGCTTCTAAAGTGGAAGGATCAGGCTGGGCGCTTCTCGTTTGGGTACCACGATCTGGAAGGTTAGAAATTTTGCAGAGTACACTTCATCAATTATTTACACAATGGGATACGATACCGCTCCTCGTGCTAGACGTGTGGGAACATGCGTATTATTTACAATACCAAAATCGAAAAGATGAATATATTAAAAACTGGTGGAATGTTGTAAATTGGCCTGATGTAGAAAAAAGATTTGAAAGTGCGAAACAAATTGAATGGACACCGTATTAGACGCAGGTTCTCTGCGTCTTTTTTATTAGAAGGAGAAAGAGATTTCGTTCATATTTTAAAAGGCCAAGCATACACTTGTACAAAAAGTGCCAAAAGGACGTGGGGGAAAATATGAGACGAATTTGTGTAATAATCACGCTTCTTATTATGTATGCAAGCGTTATACCAATTCCTACATATGCAAAGATGAACAGTAATGTCAGTGCTCGAAATGCTGTATTAATGGAGCAACAGTCCGGTCGTGTATTATACGGAAAAGCAGAACATGAACCACAAAAAATTGCTAGTATAACAAAAATTATGACAGCCTTGTTAGCTGCTGAATCAGGAAAAATGAAAGAAATGGTATCGGTTAGTAATGAAGCGGTGAGAGTAGAAGGATCAGCAATTTATTTAAAGCCTGGACAGAAAGTGAAGTTAGAGGATTTAGTATACGGACTCATGCTTAGATCTGGTAATGATGCAGCACAAGTAATTGCTGAAAATGTAGGAGGAAGTATAGGAGGGTTCGTATATTTAATGAATGAAAAGGCGAAACAAATTGGAATGAAAGATACTCACTTTTCAAACCCACATGGTTTGGATGGAGATGGATCCCATTATTCATCAGCCTATGATATGGCACTTTTAACAAAGTATGCAATGGGGAATGAAACCTTTAAGAAGATTTTTGGGACAAAAACGTATAAATCAGATTCGTGGGATTATCCGTGGAAAAACAAACATAAACTCGTGACATCTTATTATGAATTTGCGACAGGAGGAAAAACAGGTTTTACGAAGAAAGCAGGACGGACACTTGTTACAACAGCATCAAAAGATGGACTAGATCTAATTGTCGTAACTTTGAGCGCTTCTAGCGATTGGGATGATCATATGAATTTATTTGATAAAGGTTTTGAACGTTTCAAGCAAACGAACGTTGTAGGACAAGGAGCTCTTGCTGAAATAACTGAAAAGAAATATGCCAATCATGTATATACGAAAAATAGTTTTGCGGTGCCATTAACTGAGCAGGAAAGAAAGAATGTCGTATTAAAAGTTGAACTCGATAAAAGTGCAAAACTTAATGATGGCGTAAAAGTTGGAAAGACGGAAATTTATGTTGGCAATGAGAAAGTTGGAGAACGGAATTTATTTTATAGTAAACGAAAGTTAGTAGCTACAACGGGAATGTATTGGAATAATGTGAAAGAAATTTTTTCTCATATGATAGGTGTTGGGAGCGATGGTTAATCTCGTATGGGTAGCGATGGCAGTCATAGGGATTGTATATGCCATGATAAATGGAACGATGGAAGCAATAAATAAAGCCGTATTTGACGGAGCAAAAGATGCAGTAACAATTTGTATAGGACTTATTAGTGTATTAGTATTTTGGCTCGGTTTAATGAAAATTGCAGAGGAAGCAGGGTTGTTAAAAAAGTTAGTGTCACTTTTTATGCCGATAGTAAAAAGGTTGTTTCCAGAAATACCGAAAGATCATCCGTCAATGGGATTTATTTTATCGAATATGATGGCGAACTTTTTTGGATTAGGGAATGCAGCAACCCCTCTTGGTATTAAAGCGATGGAACAATTGAAAGAGTTAAATGGAGGAAAGGATTCGGCGAGCCGTTCTATGGTGACGTTTCTCGCATTAAATACATCAGCGATTACTTTAATTCCTACTACTGTCATTTCGATTCGAATGACGTATGAATCAGCGAATCCTACTGAAATTGTTGGGGTAACATTCATTGCACAAGTACTCTCTATGATCGGAGCGATTTGGATTGACCGCTATTTTTACCGAAGAAGGAGTAGGAAGGGGCGGAAAAAATGAGTATTGTCAATACGATATCATTATGGGTAATCCCTTGTGTAATCGGTTTTATCCTTTTATATGGCACGATAAAGAAAGTGCCGACGTATGAATCGTTCGTTGAGGGGGGAAAAGAAGGGATTCAAATTGCGATCTCTATTTTACCGTTTATGGTTGGAATGCTTGTATCTATTTCGATTTTTCGGGCATCTGGAGCGTTAGATGCAATGATATCAGTAATGAAGCCGATGTTAGATTTAATTCATGTCCCAGCAGAAATTGTTCCACTAGCACTTATACGCCCTATTTCAGGCTCTGCTGGTTTAAGTATTACGACCGATTTAATTGCCACATATGGGCCAGACTCGTTTATTGGAAGATTGGCTTCTACGATGCAAGGGAGTACAGATACGACTTTTTATATTTTAACAGTATACTTCGGAGCTGTCGGAATTAGAAAAATGGGAGATGCATTAAAAGTAGGACTTTTTGCCGATTTAATCGGGATTATTTGTTCAATTGTGTTTGTTTCTTTAATGTTTAAGTAAGGCGGCTATTCATTTTTTATGCTATTTCGCTTATAATACGTATACGACCACTATTAAGGTGTTGCTTAATAGTGGTTTTTTTATGCGGTATTTTTGACAAAATGATGAACTTTTATTGTGAGCAATATGAAGAATATGGACAATAATAAAAGGTAAAAAGATGATTTGCCCTTTATATGTTTATTATCATCGCTATGTTGTTTAAGTAAGATGAAGCGAATAGCCGTCAAGCGTATGCGGTTGCCAAGTCTTTCTAATGTAAGGTAAGATAAATTCGAGGTGAAAAAAAGAAATGGAACGATTACAAAAAGTGATTGCGCAAGCAGGTATTGCATCGAGAAGAAAGGCTGAGGAATTAATTCAGCAAGGAAAAGTAAAAGTGAATGGAAAAATAGTGAAGGAGTTAGGAACGAAAGTAACTCCTCAAGATAAAGTAGAAGTAAATAACATCCCTCTTGAAAAAGAAGAACCTATTTATTTTTTACTATATAAACCAACTGGCGTAATTTCAAGTGTATCAGATGATAAAGGAAGAAGTGTTGTAACAGACTTTTTCCCTGAAATTAGACAACGTTTATTCCCAATCGGACGCTTAGATTATGATACGTCTGGTGTATTATTGATGACAAATGATGGGGAATTTGCAAATGTATTAATGCATCCAAGATATAAAGTTGAAAAAACGTATGTTGCAAAAATTAAAGGGCCATTAACAGGTGAGAAAATTCGCATGTTAGAACGAGGTGTTGCATTAGAAGATGGGAAAACAGCACCAGCACAAGTGAAAATTATTTCTTGGGACAAGCGTAAAGAGACTGCGATTGTACAATTAACGATTCATGAAGGACGTAATCGTCAAGTACGCCGCATGTTTGAAGCGTTAGATTGTAAAGTAGTGAAACTAAAGCGTGAACGCTACGCCTTTTTAGAAGTGGGTAGCTTGCGACCTGGTGATGCGAGAGAATTGTCACCACATGAGGTGAAACAATTACGTGCATTGGCTTCTACAAAGCCGCGCTAATCGATAGTGTGAAACTTTCACCAGTGGAATGCTCCGCTGGTGATTTATTAAAAAATACATATATTCATCACTCGTCGAAGAGAGGGGAGACAATATGAAAAAAAATCGCTTATTATTTCGCGTTATGATTCTACTCATTTTATGCGGTGCTGTAGGATTTACACTTTATCAAGGATATTTCACTAAAGAAGAGAAAATGCAAATCGGAAAAGAAGCACCTAATTTTGTTGTAACAGATTTAGAAGGAAAGAAAATTGAATTAAAAGATTTAAAGGGAAAAGGTGTATTTTTAAACTTTTGGGGCACTTGGTGTAAACCGTGTGAAAAAGAAATGCCTTATATGAACGAATTATATCCAAAGTATAAAGAAAAAGGCGTTGAAATTATTGCGTTAGATGCAGATGAAACGGATATTGCTGTTAAGAATTTTGTGAAACAATACGATCTTAAGTTCCCAGTCGCAATTGATAAAGGTGGAGAAATTATAAAAACGTATGGAGTAATACCGTTACCAACAAGCTTCTTGATTGATAAGGATGGTAAGGTGATTCAAGAGATTAAAGGTGAACAAACGATAGAACAATTGGAAGAGTATTTAAAGAAAATTACTCCGTAATAAAGAAAGCCTTTACATACGAGGCGCTTACCTATAGCGTCTTTGATTTAAAAATTCTGAGTATTGCGGTAACTTGAGGGTAGAATATACAATAGTACATATAGATATAGGGGCGGTGAGAGTGTTGAAAGAAATTAAGTGTGAATGTGGACATGTGAATCCGATAGGAACTGTTTTTTGTGAAGCATGTGGGAAACCATTTGAAAGCAATGAAAATATAAAACTATTGGATATGCGTTATGAGGGGAGTGCTCGGAGATCTCTCACACAAACAAAAACGATAGTCGATAAAATTTGGAGCTTTTTCTCTTCTGTAAAAGTGGGTGTATGGCTCATTGTAATCACTTTAGCTGCATCAGCAATAGGAACTATTTTTCCGCAAGAAATGTACATAACTCCAGGAATTGCACCAGCTGAATATTATAAGCAAGAATACGGATTTTTAGGGCAACTATACTATCAATTAGGATTTAATAATTTATACGGTTCATGGTGGTATATGATTTTAATTGCTTCAATTGGTATTTCACTTGTGATATGTAGCTTAGACCGTGTCATTCCACTTTATAAAGCTTTAAAGAAGCAAGGGGTGAAAAGACACCCTAGCTTTTTAAAGAGACAAAGATTATACGGTACTGGTACACCGCAAGATGGTGATCTTGAAAGAGTGCAAAAGAATTTAAAGAAAAGAAACTATAACGTGAAAGTGGAAGACGGAAATATTTTGGCGGAAAAGGGACGGTTTTCACGCTGGGGTCCATATGTGAATCATATCGGTCTTATTATCTTTTTATTCGGTGCGATGCTTCGTTTTTTACCGAGTATGTATGTAGATGAAACGCTTTGGTTACGTGATGGTGAAACGAAAGAAATACCAGGGACGGATGGCCAATATTATTTAAAAAGTGAGAAGTTTATAAAGGAAGTTTATGATAAAAGTAAGGACAAGGAAGTTTTTGATGAAGCAATTGACCGTGTAGGTGATAAAATGATTGCGAAAAACTTCCAAACGAATGCCGTATTATATAAAGCGGTAGGTGAAAAGATAGCTGGACAAAAACCAAAATTGGAAAAAGTAAAAGAAGTTGAAATTCGAGTAAATGAACCGCTGAAATTTGATCAATTTGCTGTTTATCAATTGAGTTATAGAGAAAATGAATTTAAAAGTATGTCCTTCCGTTTGCAAAATAAAGAAAATAATCAAAAGTGGGGACCGATTAAAGTTGATTTAACAAACCCTGCAGAAAAATATGATTTAGGAAATGGTTATTCTTTAGAACTATTAAGCTATTTCCCTGATTTTTATTTTGATGAGAATGGAAGACCAAATACAAAAACAAAATTACCAAACAACCCTGCATTTGTATTTAAAATGTTTACGCCTGAAACACCAGATGGTGAAGTGAGTTTTGTTGGTATTCAGCAAAATATAGAACCTGATGGAAATAATAAATATAAAATGTCGTTTGCAGGCGTGGAAATGCAAAATGCAACAGCACTTACTGTAAGGAAAGATTTAACACTTTGGATTCTCGGTATTGGAGGATTTATATTTATGGTTGGTGTCATTCAAGGAATGTATTGGAATCATCGCCGTATTTGGATACAACGCGTTAATGATGAATGGTGGATTGCAGGACATACGAATAAAAACTGGTTCGGTTTAAAGAAAGATATTGAAAGAGTACTAGAAGGTACAGCAATTCCGCAACCAAATGATAAAGTAGTCGATAAAAAAATTAGTTAAGGTGGGGAAACGATATGGTGCAAATAAGTAGTAACTTTCTCTTTACCGCATTTATTTTATATTTAATTGCCACTCTATTTTTTGGGGGAGCAATTAAAGAAAAGGGTCATAAATGGGCAAATGTAGGAATAACGATTACAATTTTAGGGTTTATTGCACAAACAGTTTATTTTGTAACAAGGTGGATCGCATCAGGTCATGCGCCAGTTAGTAACTTTTTTGAATTTGGTACGTTTTTCGGCATGATGCTTGTCGGAGCATTTATTGCCATGTACTTTATGTACCGCGTAAGTATAATCGGACTATTTGCATTACCGGTTGCGCTTTTATTAATTGCTTATGCAAGTATGTTTCCGAGGGAAATATCACCGCTTATTCCATCTTTAAAAAGTAATTGGTTACATATTCACGTGACGACTGCGGCTGCAGGACAAGCAATTTTAGCAATTAGTTTTATTACGGGCGTTATGTATTTATTGAAAAATGTAGATCAATCAGTGAAAAGTAAACGTACATTTTGGCTAGAGACGGTAGTATTCACACTTGTTTGTACAGTTGGGTTTATTGGAGTAACAACGGTATTTTCTAGTATGAAATATGAAGCGAAGTTTCAATGGATTGATAAAAATGAACAACAAGTGGAAATGAAGTACAATCTTCCAGCTTTAGTGGGGCCGCATGAAGGGAAGTTACTGACAGAAAATAAATTAGAGCCGACAGTTGAAGTTCCGGCGATTGTAAATGCGAAAAAATTAAATACTGTTATTTGGTCAGTGTTAGTCGGAACGTTACTCTATATCGTATTAAGGTTAATTTTACGTAAACGAGTATCAGCGGCACTTCAGCCGTTAGTGAAAAATACGAATAGCGATTTGTTAGATGAAATAGGATATCGTTCTATTGCAATTGGATTCCCAGTTTTCACATTAGGTGCATTAATTTTCGCCATGATTTGGGCTCAAATAGCGTGGACACGTTTTTGGGGCTGGGATCCAAAAGAGGTTTGGGCGCTTATTACTTGGCTCTTTTATGCGGCGGTATTACATTTACGTTTATCAAAAGGATGGCACGGAGAGAAGTCAGCATGGTTAGCTGTAATTGGTTTTGCAATCATTATGTTTAACTTTATTGTAGTAAACTTAATTATCGCGGGTTTACATTCATACGCATAGAGAAATAAAATAGGAGAGTGTATGTCACTTTCCTATTTTATTTTTGTCAACTTTTCTTCTTTTTTGAGAAAAACATGACAAAGTAGCAGTTGATTTTGTAAAATGATGTCGAGGACATTATATACTGTTCAAAAAAAATACATAGTTTTGGAAAAAAATTGAACAAACTTTATTATTCTTGTGAAGCATAATATGGGAAGTGAAACATTTAGAAGATTGCTTAAATAAACGAGAATAGCGCAACATAATAGTATAGAAGGGTAGGTGTGAACCGTTGTGGTAAAAGTACGCAACGGGTAGAAATGGAAAATGAATCAAGAATTTTAATTGTAGACGATGAGGATCGTATTCGTCGTTTGTTGAAAATGTATTTAGAGAGAGAACAATACACAATTGAAGAAGCAGACAATGGTGATACAGCTTTAGAAATGGCGCTGCAAAATGATTATGATTTAATTTTATTAGATCTTATGATGCCTGGTAAAGATGGTATCGAAGTGTGTAAAGGGGTTCGTGAGAAGAAAGCGACGCCAATTATTATGTTGACAGCAAAAGGTGAAGAAGTAAATCGAGTACAAGGGTTTGAGGTAGGAACTGATGATTATATTGTGAAACCATTTAGCCCACGTGAAGTAGTGCTTCGAGTGAAAGCGGTCTTACGCCGTTCTGTACCAACAACGTTCTTTACACAAGATACAACGACAAAAGATGTTACTGTATTCCCTCATTTAACAATTGATAATGATGCACACCGTGTTACAGCAGATGGTAATGAGGTGAATTTAACACCAAAAGAGTACGAATTACTATTATTCTTAGCGAAAGCGCCTGATAAAGTATTCGATCGTGAGCAATTGCTAAAAGAAGTATGGCAATATGAATTCTTCGGAGATTTACGTACAGTTGATACGCATGTAAAGCGTTTACGTGAGAAGTTAAGTAAAAAATCACCCGATGCTGCGAAGATGATTGTTACCGTTTGGGGAGTAGGTTACAAGTTTGAGGTTGTGAACGACTGATGCTTTGGAGAAGTGTAGTAGGGAAGTTATGGATGACCATATTACTTCTCGTTTCGTTCGTGCTTGGATTTGTTGCGATTTTACTTTCACAGTTTTTTAGAACATATTATGTTGATATGAGTGAAGCTAGGCTTCAAAAAGTTGCAACAAGTGTTTCAGAGTTAATTGAAGAAGGTGCCGATGTAAAAACGATTGAGAATATCGCATACAAATTCTCTGATCCACTTTCAAGGATCATTATTGTAGAAGATGGTAAAGAAATATCTTCTTCACCGAAACAAGAAGGTTTAGTCACTCTTACAATGGATGACTTAAAAGAAGATAAAGAATTAGCGGCTGTGTTTACAGACAAAAAAGAAATTAAGAATAACATTAGAAAAGCCTCTAATAGTAGAAAGAATAAAAATACTGAAAATGATATTATGATTGTCGGAAAACCAGTACAGTCAAAAAATCAAAGTGCAGTGTTTGTATACGAATCTTTACAAGTACCGATACAAGGTATGGAAAGAACGACTGATTTTATATTCTTATCAGCAGGGATTGCGATTATATTAACAACGTTCTTTGCATTCTTCTTATCTACTCGAATTACAGCACCACTCCGTAAAATGCGTGAGGTTGCTTTTGAGGTCGCGCGTGGGAAGTTTGATGCGAAAGCACCTATGGTATCTCAGGATGAGATTGGTGAGCTTGCAACGGCCTTAAATCAAATGGGGAAACAGTTGAAGTTTAATATGAATGCTCTGCAGCAAGAAAAAGAACAGTTAGCAAGTATTTTAAGTAGTATGGCAGATGGGGTTATTACGTTAAATCAAGAAGGTGAAGTCGTTGTAATTAATCCGCCGGCTGAACATTTCTTACAAGTTTGGCAAGAGGAAAAGGAAGTAGAGCTCAGTAAAAAACTACCTTCTGAACTTGTTGAACTATTCCATCTCGTTGTAGAAAGTGAACAACAACAAGTGGTTGAAATTAATTTACAAAAAGGGAACTATGTAGTTCTTATGACGCCGCTTTACAACCAAACGAAAATTCGTGGCGCTGTAGCTGTATTACGTGATATGACGGAAGAACGCCGTCTTGAGAAGATGCGTCAAGACTTTATTGCAAACGTATCACATGAACTTCGTACACCGATGGTAATGCTTCAAGGGTATAGTGAAGCGATTTTAGATGATATTGTGCAAACGAAAGAAGAAATTAATGAGTTCGTTCAAATTATTTATGATGAATCTGTTCGTTTAGGTAAACTTGTAAATGAACTATTAGATTTAGCGCGTATGGAAAGTGGTAATGTAGAGTTACATATAGGTGAAGTTGATATTCATCCTTTCGTTGAAAAAATAGGTCGTAAATTCCAAGGAATTGCAAAGGATAAAGAAGTCGCATTAACGGTTGATTTCCAGAATCCAATTGAACAATACCCGTTTGATGCAGATCGTATGGAACAAGTATTGACGAATTTAATTGATAACGCAATTCGTCATACGAATGCAGGCGGACATGTAACGCTTGTAATTAATACGAAAAATAATGGTCTTACTTTTGAAGTACAAGATTCGGGCGCTGGTATTCCAGAAGAAGATATTCCATTTTTATTTGATCGTTTCTACAAAGCTGATAAAGCAAGAACACGTGGGAAAAAAGGTGGAACGGGGCTCGGGCTTGCGATTGCAAAAAATATTGTGCAAGGCCATGATGGTAAAATTGCTGTTTCAAGTGTTGTTGGAGAGGGAACTACATTCTCTGTATATTTATCGAATCGTATAATTTAGATATACGTTTTTAAAGTTGATAATGAATAAAGTTCTACTGTTTTTTATTTTTTTGTAAAATCAATTAAATAAATAACAGTAGAACTTTTTTTCTATCTTAGTCGAATGAAGAATAGCAAGAGGGGTGTCGTGAAGCGATGAAATTATATACGAAAACAGGAGATAAAGGGACAACAAGTGTAATAGGCGGCAGAGTGGATAAAGATAATATCCGAGTTGAAGCATATGGCACGATAGATGAGGCGAATTCTCATATTGGATATGCAATGACTAAGCTACAAGGCGGATCTTTTGGAGATATTTACAATGAACTTGAAAATATTCAACATGAACTATTTGATTGCGGGGGAGACTTGGCGATAGTAGAGGGGAAAATTCCTTATAAAGTAACGGTTGAAATGGTTGAAAGCTTAGAAAGAAGGATTGATTCGTATATAGAAGAAGCACCGCCGTTAGAGCGTTTTATTTTACCAGGTGGAAGCGAAGCCGCAGCTGCTATTCATATTGCACGTACAGTTGTAAGGCGAGCAGAACGATGTGTAGTGTCCTTGCAAAAAGAAGGGGAAATAAATAAAGTTGTTCTAAAGTATGTAAATAGATTATCTGATTATTTGTTTGCGGTAGCTAGAGTAATAAACGCTCGATTACAAGTAAAAGATGTGGAGTATAATCGCAGTGCAATCGTTTTTCGTGATAAAAACGAGAAGGAAGTGGAGTGATTCACTTTCTTTTTTTTTGTATACTTTTTTCTGTAATATACCAAAATAAGAGAAGGTATGGTGTTAATTAGAAAACGGAGGATGTATATGAAAGTGTTAAAATGTGGCGTCATGTTATTGACGGTATTGTTTTTATCTCAATTACATGTGTACGCAGAGGGAAATCAATGGACATGGCCTGTTGAAGGGCAGATAAGTGATTATTTTGGGACAAGGCATGGAAAACACTACGGTATAGATATAGCGGCACCGATTGGCACGCCTGTGGCAGCTATTCAAGAAGGTAAGGTAACAAAGTCTTATTATTCAAGTAGTTATGGAAACGTTGTATTTATTAAACATGGAGAATATGAGGCCGTGTATGCGCATTTAAATAAGAGATATGTAGTTCAAGGGGATTATATTTCAAAAGGAGAAATAATTGGAGAAGTAGGAAATACAGGAGAATCGAGAGGTGCACACTTACATTTAGAAGTTCATCAAGGAAGATGGACGATGGCGAAAAAGAATGCGATGAATCCATTGCTTGTTCTAAATGAACAGAGAAATGAAGTTGTTTCCTCATCCTTATATGTCGTCCAAAAAGGGGACACTTTAGTTAGTATTGCACGGAAATTTAGTATGTCAGTTAAGGAAGTTAAAGATAAAAATGGACTGCAGCAAGATCGGATTTATCCAAATCAACAATTATACGTAAAGTAAAAAAAGAGCTAGTTAAACTAGCTCTTTTTTTTACCAAAAAATAAAGACACATATAAATCCAGAAATAGCTAAGTAGCTATATAAGTAAAATACTTTCGTTCTTGTTTTTTCGTTCGTTCGAAATAGTACAATAGTCGGTTCAATTAAACCGATTGTCAAACAAAGTAAACCAAGAAGCATACAACCGATTGAAATGGAGTACAGGGCGATTTGTGGTGCTTGAAATGGAATCATCCATTTTAATAAAAATGCAATAAGTGCAGTGTAGCAAATGCTGCCGATGTATTTATTCAACGGTGCATTAGAACGGAACCCTGGAAGTTTTTTTAAGAAAGAGCGGGAAACAACTTCAGTTTGTAAAGATGTGTGCTCTTCAATTATTTTTTGAGCTTCTTTTCCTTTTTGGAAAAGGGATAATATCCAGTTTCGCTCACCTTGAAAAATAAATTGAGAAGTTGTCAAATAATGATCCACCTTCACTTTATTCCAGCTCTTCCACGGGTGACGCTCACACAGTTTTAATTTACTCTCTGTTTTTTTATCATACTGATAAATACTGATGCCATCTTCATCGAAAGCAGCATAGTATGTCTCGCTTGAGAATGTGCCTAAATCAATTGGACAGTAGAAAAGTAATTCTTTTTTTAAGTAAAAGTATTCTTTTCTTAAGTTTTTTTTCATTGCTTCTCGAATAGAGTGTCTCTTTTCTTTTTTCATGACATTTCCTCCATAATCCAGAAAATGTTCTTATCTTAACAATTCAACATCTTATCACTTTTCATTATATATGACTAGGGGATTCATAGGGGAAATGCCGAATACTAAAAAATCTGGGGTGTATTGTAAAATATAGTGATTGGTTTTAATTATATAAAATTAATAACTTATTTTTAATAAGTTACACTTTTTTTGTTCACAATACGATTATGTTGTTGTATAATAAAGTGGAAAATAGAATATCGGTCTATCTTCGGGGCAGGGTGAAAATCCCGACCGGCGGTGATGAACTATATGTGATTTTGTTCTAAGCCCGCGAGCCGTTAAGGCAGGATTTGGTGTGATTCCAAAGCCGACAGTATAGTCTGGATGGGAGAAGATGGAGGTTCAAGCGTTCAAAAAAGATATGGATTTGAACGTCTGTTTGATGTGCCTTAAATTCTCCCTTTGTGTAAAACACAAAGGGTTTTTTCGTTCTATGAAAAAGTAGGCATAGCAGAACCTTTCCACTTTCCATGAGATGATCGATGGAAAAGGAGAGAGAAAGATGAAACAAAAAAACAGTGTAGTGCAGATGGTGAGTGTAGCGATGCTAAGTAGTATTGCATATTTACTGATGATGTTGGATTTCCCGTTTCCAGGGCTTCCGCCATTTTTAAAAATTGATTTTAGTGATGTACCAGCTCTAATTGCAGCAATTATTTTTGGGCCAGTTGCAGGGATAATTGTAGAGGCGATAAAGAATATTCTACATTACGGGATTCAAGGGAGTTTAACGGGAGTGCCAGTTGGAGAAATTGCTAACTTTATTGCAGGATGTTTATTTATTGGACCGGCAGCTTTCTTATTTAGAAAGTATCGTACTGTTAAGAGTTTAACGACAGGATTAATGCTAGGGACAATTACAATGGCGCTCATTATGAGTGTATTAAATTACATCATTATATTCCCAGCTTACACTTGGTTTTTAAATTCACCAGCTATGTCTAGCGAGGCTATAAGAACAACGGTTGTAACGGCAATCTTACCATTTAATTTGATTAAAGGAATTGTTGTGACAATTGTATTTGTAGCGTTATTCTCACGCCTGAAAGTATGGGTGTTTGCAAAAATGAAAAATGCATAAAATATAAAATAAAACCATTAGTAGTATGGAACTACTAGTGGTTTTTTATTAAGTAGAATGAAAATAGAAAACAAAAAATATCCCTCATATTAATGAGGGATATTTTTTGAAGTTAATAAAAGACTATTCGAATTTTAAAGAGTCGCCATCAAATGATTCATCAGCAACTTTAATTGAGTCAGTTGGACAACCTTCGAATGCATCCATCATATCTTCAATTAATACATCTGGAATTTCAACGATACCTTGGTTATCGTCTAACGTTACAAATGCAATACCTTCATCATCATAATCATAAATGTCTGGTGCAGCAGCGCCGCAAGCACCACATGCGATACAAGTATCTTTATCAACGATTGTATATTTTGCCATCTTTTTTCCCTCCTGATAATATGTATGTGAAAAGCTCGCCATAAAAATTATAACCTTATTGTAAAACGGTTTTTAAAACTTTTCAACATAAAATTATAATGATAATCCTTATCAATTAGAGTGTCAACTAATTTTTGCATTATGTCATAAGATTTTCAAAATACGTAAATGTTATTTCGTTTGGTACAATATACTATATACAAGTACATAGTGCCGATATGATAAGTTTAATGAGTAACATAGAATGGTGCAATCATACTAAAAAGTAATTAAGCTAGATTGAAAGGTGGAAGCGGTAATGCAACTACAATATACTTTATTGTATTGTTTAAAACAATTGAATGGTGAAAGGACCGTTTCTTCTATTTATTATTTATTAAAAGGAAAACGATCTTCGCAAACGTTACAAGATGGAAATATGTTCCGCATTTCATTTTTGTTTGGAATATATAAATCGTTAAATAGAACAGACTATGATCGTGAAGTTGCAAAGTTGTTGCAAGCAGATTTGATTCGAGAAATACATGAAAATACATATTTGTTAACATCTAAAGGTAAAATGCAGTTACATACATGGGAGGAAGTGTATGCTTTTCCCACGCATTTACATGGTTTACACTATGGTGAATTAGGTGAAACATTTTGGAAACGATTATCATTAATTATTCAAACTATATCTAATTTACAACAGAATAATACGAAGTTTATTCCCATTCAACAAGATACAGAAATAATGATGTGGGTAAAACGTTTTTTAACAGGTATACCATATAGGCGAAGTGAATTGGCTAAAAGATTATGGAAAGAAATACATAATCTTTTAGGAAAAGGTGATGTGGTAGAAGCGACGATTGTAACATATAGATTAACAGGATATGAACGTATCGGTTGTACATTGCAGCAATTAGCGGAAATTACGAAACAAGATATATTCCGGGTGTATTTTTTATTTTGGGGTACAATTCACTTCTTTATACAAGAAGTTCACGATAAAGAAAATGAATTTCCGCTATTGGCTGAGATTATCTCTTATCCAAATGAGAGAGCTGAATTATTTAGTTTATCAACGAAAAAAACATATAATTTTTGGAGACAAGGACGCTCTTTAGATGAAATAGCGACAATTAGAAATTTAAAGGTTGCAACGATAGAAGATCATTTTGTTGAAATTGCTTTGCGGGAAAAAGAGTTTTCAATCGAGATGTTTATGGAAAAAGACAAGATAGATAAAGTAACAAAAGTAATTGAGACATTACAAACACGTAAGTTGCGTGAGTTGAAACAAGCGGTTGGAGAGGGTATCTCTTATTTTGAAGTTCGTCTTGTATTGGCGCGGATGGAGGGTATAAATGAAGCTTGAGGAATATTTATATAGATGGTTTGGATATTCTGAATTTCGTACAGGGCAAAAAGGGGTAATTACAGATTTATTAGAAGGAAAAGATGTTATAGCAATGCTCCCGACTGGAAGGGGGAAGTCTATGTGCTATCAACTTCCAGGGCTAATGCAAGAGGGAACCGTGCTTGTTGTATCACCATTATTATCTTTGATGGAAGATCAAGTTACACAATTAAAGTATGTTGTGAAAAACCGAGTAATAGCATTTAATAGTTTTCGGACATTACATGAAAAAAGAGAAGCGATGAAAAAATTAGCTTCATATAAATTTATTTTTGTTTCACCAGAGATGTTGCAGTCGGAAGTGTTAATAAGAGAATTGAAGAAAGTTCATATTTCATTATTTGTTGTGGATGAGGCTCATTGTATTTCACAATGGGGTTATGATTTTAGGCCAGACTATAAAAAACTAAATGTAGTCATTGAAAATATCGGGTCTCCTACGGTGCTAGCATTAACGGCAACAGCGACAAAAGATGTACTCCGAGATATAGCAGAGAGTTTAGATTTGAAGAAAGTGACGCAGCATGTATACTCTATTGATCGTCCAAATATTGCGATGGAAGTACAATTTGTGGAGACGATAGAAGAGAAGAAAGAAGCGCTTTTGAACCAGGTGATGTATTTACAAGGGCCAGGGATTGTATATTGTTCAAGCAGAGCGTGGACAGAACGTTTAACGGAGTATTTAAGAGGAAAAGGCGTGACTGGTGTTGCTTTTTATCATGGTGGTATGGAACATGAAGAGCGTATGTTAATTCAACAGCAGTTTATGAATGACCAGTTGCAGCTTGTAATATGTACAAGTGCTTTTGGTATGGGAGTAAATAAGTCGAATACGAGCTATATTATTCATTTTCATTATCCGACTAATATAGCTTCCTATTTACAAGAAATCGGAAGAGCTGGAAGAGATGGTGAACCGAGTATAGCTATCTTACTATGTAGTCCGTTAGATCACGATTTACCAATTTCAATAATTGAAGATGAATTGCCAAGTCAGTCGCAAATACAATTTTTATTCTCTTTACTACAAGAAAGAATGTTTCAAACGAAAGAATTACCAATAGAAGAGGTAGAAGAAATTTGTTATAATGCAGCAAGATTTAATGAACAATATTGGCGCTTCATCCGCTATCATCTTGAACAGCTTGGAATCATACAACAGCGAAAATTAAAATTAGAGGGCTTGTCAGATGAAATTATGAACAGATTAATAGCTGAAGTAGAAATAAGGCTACGTAATAAATATAGTGAGCTAGAAAACATGAAATCGTGGATACAAGTGAAAGAATGTAGGCGTGAATATTTGTTACAACAGTTCGGTTATAGAAAAGAGAACGAGTTGAAAAATTGCTGTGACTATTGTGGTATTACAAAAACAGATTATAAAAAAAGACAAGCGCAACAATCGGATTTCGACTATAATTGGGAAACAGAGTTACAAAAGCTTTTCGGTCTAGAAAAGATGGGGGAATGATGAACATTCAAAGGCATAATATTGAAGATATGAGTCCGAAAGAAATAAGGCTGAATCTGTATATCACACAGTTCATTATTATCGGTATCGGTTGTTTACTAGCATATGTATTATTCCGAGATATAAAATCGGTGTATAGTCTGTGGAAGTGGGAACCGGTGTCTATACTTATAATAGGTGGCTTGTTGGCGATTGGTATTGTGTTATTAGATTATGTTGCAATGCGAGTATTTCCAGAGTCTTGGTTTGATGATGGTGGTATTAACGATAAGATGTTTCAAGGAATGTCAGTTATGCACCTACTCGTTATTACGTTCATTATCGGCTTTGCAGAAGAATTTTTATTTAGAGGTGTAGTGCAGACGCACTTTGGAATTGTAATAGCTAGTTTAGTATTTGCAGTGTTACATATTCGGTATATAACAAAGCCATTTTTGTTTTGTTTCGTCTGTTTCATTAGTTTTGTCTTTGGTTATGTATTTGAATGGACAGGAAATTTATTTATAACAATCTTTGCACACTTTCTTGTTGATTTTATAATGGGACTCCAATTAAGAAAATAAATGGAAGGTGGTGGTGAACAACATGAGAAAACGAATTCCTGATTTCGAAGAGGAATTAGAAGTTGAGCGAGTGGAAGAAAAAGAAAGTTTACCGCCGCGTAGTGAAATTCATAGAAATAAAGAGAAAAAAGAAAAGTTTAAAATGAATCATATTTTCGTCCGAGTTTTAACATTTCTATTCATATTACTACCAATTAGTATCTTATGGTATACAGATAAATATATTCAGGTGAAAAGTGATGGTAATAACGCTGGGAAAAGTGCGTTTGAGGTCATTTTCTTTGATTCAGCTAAATCTGAGTCTGAGGCAACATCTGAGAAAGTAGTAACGCATACGGTAAAAGAAGGAGAAACTTTAGAAAGTATAGCGAAGCAATATTTTTCAGATGAAACTGGGATTGAAGTGATTAAAAAGTACAATGATTTACAAGAAGATGAAGTGAATGTAGGTCAAGAAATAAAAATTCCGATAAAAGATAAGTCCGCAAAACAGGATAGCTAGTAACATACCTACTATAAAAACTGAGGATTATCTTTCTGCGGAAGGGAGTGAAAAATATATGATATGGATTATCTTATTAAGTGCTCTCATATGTATTGGTATTATATTTCTTCTTGTAATGTATACAGAAGCGATGCGTAATACTGTGTTAGAACATACTTTACTTTTTGAAGAATTTCCGAAAAGTTTTCAAAAAGTAAAGGTGTTTTTTATTTCTGATATTCATAGAAGGGTCATTTCAAGTTCATTAATTGAACAAGTAAAAGGAAAAGTAGACCTTGTAATTATTGGCGGTGATTTAGCGGAAAGAGGCGTCCCTTTATCGAAAATTTCTGCGAATATACAAAAGTTAAGAGCGATAGCTCCTGTATATTTTGTGTGGGGAAATAATGATTATGAGATTGAATATCATGAATTAGATGCTTTGTTATTAGAAAATAATGTGAAAGTTTTAGATAATACAAGAGTTGTATTTGAATCTGAACTAGGAGAAAAAATTTGTTTACTCGGTGTAGATGATGTTGGTTTGAAGCGTGATCGTTTAGATTTAGCTTTGGCTGATTGCAAAGAAGATGGTTTTCGCATATTAATTAGCCATAACCCTGATATAATAAATAAAATGTCTGGAAAAGAACAAATTTCACTTGTGTTAAGTGGACATACACATGGAGGACAGATTCGATTATTCCCATCTAAAAAATATTTAAAAGGTGGCGTATATAAGCATTCAAATATGACTCTTTTTGTTAGTAATGGGTATGGAACAACGTTGATTCCACTTCGCTTCCGAGCACCTTCTCAAACACATATTATTACGTTATGCGGAGGGAAATGATGCCAACTCTAAACGGGAAATATAACATAAAAGCTGTTTCGAATATAATTGGAATTCAGCCGAGTACGCTTCGTGCATGGGAAAGACGATATCAAATTATTGCCCCAAAGCGGAATCATGCGGGGCATCGATTATATACAGAAGAGCATATTCAAATTTTGAAATGGTTAATGGACAAGGTTTCTTCTGGCATGATGATTGGACAAGCAGTTCAATTATTAGAAGGGAATCGTTTGCAGAGTAATGTTCAAAAAGAAATACATTACGATAGAGAAGTTGTTTTAGTGGACGATTTACTGCAAGCTTTGTTAAAATTTGATGAAATTACAACTTCTGCATTGTTAAACGAGGCTTTCAGTATTTATGCAACAGAAAAAGTCATAGCAAGTATTGTTCTTCAAATGTCAAATAAATTGTTAGCGTTAAAAAATAATAATGAAGTTACAATGGTGCAATTCCAATATGTCGTATCATTTTTACAAACTCGTCTAGGAATGGTGTATCATAATGCATCATCATTTTCTTCTATACACAAAGTTGTCGTGTTAGAAAATAATATGTTGAAAGGGTTTGTTTTCTCAACGTATTTACGCTTAAAGGGATATGAGGTGATATATATTAGGTCAAGCTTAGCGGAAGAGGGTATTTTTTTAGCTGTTGAGCAAATACAACCTACATATGTAGTAGTCTCTTTTGATGAGGAACGAGAACTTAAGAACGCGATGAAAGACATGAATTTGTTGCAAGAAAAAAGTGAGAAACTTTCTGTTGGGTTTATAGGAGAAATAGGTGCTCGAGATCAGTTGAACATTCAAACATGCCTAATTGGTGATACGAAAGAAGAATGGGATGATTGGTTAAAAATGTTAGAATAGTTGTTCGAAAAGAACCATCTATTTTCTATTTCATATAATAAAAATTATATTCATTGGTTACGTAGGGAGGGTATGAGATGAGGCTGGAACGATTAAATTACAATAAGATAAAAATTTTCTTAACATTTGATGATTTATCTGAACGAGGATTAACGAAAGAAGATTTGTGGAGAAATGCACCGAAAGTACAGCAATTATTTCGTGATATGATGCAAGAAGCAAATAAGGAACTAGGGTTTGAAGCGGATGGTCCGATTGCAGTTGAAGTATTTTCTCTACAAGCGCAAGGAATGGTCGTAATTGTAACGAAAGAACATCAAGATGTGGATACAGATGATGAGTTCCGTGACGAGTTTATTGAAATGCAAGTGACTCTAGATGAAAGCGAGCATATACTTTATGAGTTTGCTACACTAGATGACGTAATTAACCTGTCGAATCGTTTATATAACCTTGATGTAACTGGCGGAAAACTATATACGTGGGATGGGCGTTTCTATCTTTGGATGGAAGAAGAGGAGCAAGTTCAATTACTGAAGGCAGATTTCATAGCTATTTTAGCGGAATATGGTAATCCGTCTACAGCAACTATTTATCGTCTAATGGAGTATGGTAAAGAATTAATGGCTTCTCAAGCAATTGAACAAATACACAATTACTTTGTGAAAAAACAAAACCTTAGCTAATATAACAAAGCTAAGGTTTTGTTTTTTATTTGGAGAAACATAAAATATTGGTCTGAAAATGTCAAAACGATTAATGGGATAGCGGGAATCATAAATATTTGGGCGCTCTTTACTATATTTAAAAATATCTTCTTAAGTTGTTATATATAAGTAAAATAAAAAATATTTAAATATTTAAGTATTTTACTTTTCTAAAAGCAATAAAAGGACTATAATGATAGTGAAAACGCTTGCAACAGGAAATAGTTTGTATATATTTGTTAGCGTTTTCTATTGCATTCCAAATTTAACGGTGTATACTAGGCAATGAAGGTTTACTAAACAAGTGAAATTACAGGGGGTTTACTTACTATGGTAGCCGAAAAGGGAACTCAAACAAAAACACAACAACAAAGGGAACAACATTTTGAACTATTGAATTCGACACAAATTGTTATTAGTGAAGCATTAGAAAAATTGGGTTATCCAAACGAAGTATATGAATTATTAAAAGAACCAATTCGTATGATGACAGTGAAAATACCAGTTCGTATGGATGACGGGACTGTTAAAATATTTACAGGATATCGTGCACAACATAATGATGCTGTTGGTCCAACGAAAGGTGGAATTCGCTTCCATCCGAATGTAACAGAAAATGAAGTGAAAGCACTTTCAATCTGGATGAGTTTAAAATGTGGTATTGTTGATTTACCATACGGTGGAGGTAAAGGTGGAATTATCTGTGACCCGCGTGAAATGTCATTCCGTGAGTTAGAAAGATTAAGCCGCGGTTATGTACGAGCAATTAGCCAAATCGTAGGACCGACGAAAGATATTCCAGCTCCAGATGTATTCACAAACTCTCAAATCATGGCATGGATGATGGATGAATATAGCCGTATTGATGAATTTAATTCACCAGGATTTATTACAGGTAAGCCACTTGTATTAGGTGGATCACATGGACGTGAAACAGCAACGGCGAAAGGTGTAACAATTTGTATTCGCGAAGCTGCAAAAAAACGCGACATTGATATTAAAGGTGCACGCGTTGTTGTTCAAGGATTCGGTAATGCTGGTAGCTTCTTAGCTAAATTTATGCATGATGCAGGCGCGAAAGTTATTGCAATCTCGGATGCTTACGGTGCATTGCATGATCCAAACGGATTAGATATTGATTATTTATTAGACCGTCGTGATAGCTTCGGTACAGTAACAAAACTATTTAATAATACAATTTCAAACAAAGAATTGTTAGAACTTGATTGCGACATTTTAGTTCCAGCTGCAATTGAGAACCAAATTACAGAAGAAAATGCTAATAATATTAAAGCAAAAATCGTTGTTGAAGCTGCAAATGGTCCAACAACATTAGAAGCAACTAAAATTTTAACAGATCGCGGAATTTTACTTGTTCCAGACGTATTAGCAAGTGCTGGCGGTGTAACAGTATCTTACTTTGAGTGGGTACAAAATAACCAAGGTTACTACTGGACTGAAGAAGAAGTAGAACAACGTTTAGAAAAAGTAATGGTAAGATCATTTGATTCTATTTATGAAACAGCACAAGTTCGTAAAGTGAACATGCGCTTAGCTGCGTATATGGTCGGTGTTCGTAAAATGGCTGAAGCAAGTCGCTTCAGAGGTTGGGTATAATATTATATCGTGAGAAAACGTGATTCCTTTCGAGGGAATCACGTTTTTTTGTTGAAGTATTAGTGTGAGGTGTTGTATATGGAAAATGAAATGATGGAACGAGTAGAACAATTAGAAGAAAAGGTTAAGAGGTTAGAGGGAGAACTCTCAAGAACGATGAAAGCCCGAAAAACAAGTAACGTTCGGATGTTCGGAGAAGGACTACTGTTTTTAATATTTGGTGCAGTTGTAGTAGGGCCGATTATCGCTTTTGTAATCTCAATTCTTACTTGGATTGTTGAAAAATAAAATAAAAACAAAAAAGAACGCTTGTTCTACACGAACAAACGTGCTATACTTTCCTTAGATAAACAAAACGGAAATGATTTTAAGGAGAGATAAATGATGAAAATGACAGTAGACCAAAGATTTATGATGCCAGCAGATGTTGTAGAACGAGTGGAAGTATTAAGAAACAAACAAAGTAAGCGCGGCACATTATTACAATCTGTAAATAAATTTTTCGGTTTAGATACGAAAGAAGATTGTGTTTGGTTTTACGGTTTTTATGGAGTTGCTGTAAGTATTTTATTATTTATGGTGTTCACATCAAATATTTTCGATTTTCTCTTCGCGTAAGAAATATGCGATAAGGACATTGCTACCGAATACATATATAAAGAAGTAAGGTAATCTTCTGAAGCGGGAGTTGGTAGTAATGGCGATGTTTCCTATAGAGCGTAACTATATTGGGTATGGAAGTTCACGACCGGGAATTCCTCTTTCTAAAGTAAGGTTTATTGTAAGTCATGATACGGGGAACCCTGGTAGCAATGCGATAGGGAATCGGGATTATTTTAATGAAATACAACCGAAAGCTTCGGCACATACATTTATAGATGATAAAACAATATTGGAAATTGTTCCTATAAATGAAGTTGCCTATCACGTTCGATATGGTGTGCCGACAGATAATGACTTATATGGTTATGATGCTAATAAGGCTGCCATTGGAGTGGAACTTTGTTATGGCGGTGATGTTAACTTTTGGGAAGCATATACCCGTTTTACGTGGTATCATGCGTATTTATGTCAAAACTTCGGCTTGAATCCGAAGAAAGATATCGTATCACATAAAACACTTGACCCAGTTAGAAAGATTGATCCTGAAAATGTATTAGGGAAACAAGGTATTAAATTTCAGCAGTTTTTAGCAGATGTCTATCGGATGTACGTTTCGTTTAGATGACAAATATATGAAAAATGAATACAATAAAGATAGGTGCCTACTGCTGTAAGTAGGTTTTTTCTTGTTTTTATAAATAGCGTATTGGTAGAAGACTAGGAGTGAGCTGAGTATGCAGAAAGAAACAGCTATCATAATTGGAGGCGGTCCGTGCGGATTAGCAGCAGCAATTTCGTTGCAAAAGGTAGGGATAAATCCGTTAGTAATTGAAAAAGGAAACATTGTAAATGCGATTTATAATTATCCAACTCATCAAACATTTTTCTCTTCTAGTGAAAAATTAGAAATTGGTGATGTAGCTTTTATTACAGAAAATCGTAAGCCAGTTCGAAATCAAGCGCTTGCGTATTATCGTGAAGTAGTAAAGCGTAAATCTGTACGTGTAAATGCTTTTGAGCGAGTGGAGAAAGTACAAAAAGATGGAGAAGTTTTTCATGTTGAGACAACAAAGCGTGACGGAAGTAAAGAAATATATATAGCGAAATATGTTGTTGTAGCAACTGGATATTATGACAATCCAAATTATATGAATGTTCCCGGCGAGGAACTGAAGAAAGTAGCTCACTATTTTAAAGAGGGACATCCTTATTTTGATCGAGATGTAGTAGTTATAGGTGGGAAAAACTCGAGTATAGATGCCGCGTTAGAACTTGTTAAAACCGGTGCGCGTGTAACGGTTTTATATCGCGGAAGTGAGTATTCACCAAGCATTAAGCCGTGGATTTTGCCGGAGTTTGAGGCGTTAGTACGAAGCGGCACAATTCAAATGCATTTCAGGGCTCACGTGAAAGAAATTACTGAACATACAGTAACGTTTACAGTCGATGATGAGGCATATACAATCCAAAATGATTTTGTATTTGCGATGACTGGTTACCATCCTGATCATAGTTTCTTAACGAAGATGGGTGTTCGGATTGATGAAGAAACAGGGCGTCCGATTTATGCAGAGGATACAATGGAAACGAACACTGAAAATATTTTCATTGCAGGTGTAATTGCTGCTGGAAATAATGCAAATGAAATATTTATTGAGAACGGTCGATTTCATGGGGATGCGATTGCGCAAACCATTGCGTCAAGGGAAATATAAAAAGAAGCTGTCGAAATAAACTTCGACAGCTTCTTTTTAATTGTGCATAAACATATTTTGGATTGTTTCATGAGAATTTGTATTCTCTAATGCAACTAATAATTTAATACGTGCTTTTTGAGCATTTAAACCGTATGTGAATACAATACCCATATCTTTTAATTGTTTGCCGCCACCTTCATATGAATATACATCTTGCACGATGCCATTGAAACAGCGAGAAACTAATACGACAGGAATTCCTTTGTCGATTAATCGTTCTAGACTAGGAAGTGTTCTTGGAGGTAAATTACCTTGTCCAAGTGCTTCAATAACAATCCCATCTACTGGAAGGTTTTCAATTGCTGCTAACAATGTATCGTCCATACCAGCGTATGCTTTTAGAACAACTACGTTTTTAGAAACCTTATTTACTGAATATGTTTCATGGTGTACTAAAGCATGATGGAATACAACGCCGCGCTTTGTTACCATACCAATTGGTCCATACTGTGGACTCTGGAATGTTGCCACGTTACTTGTATGTGTTTTCGTTACATTTGTAGCGCAATGGATTTCGTCGTTTAATACGACTAAAACACCTTTTTCAGCAGCTTCACTACAGCTAGCTACTTTTACAGCCGATAAGAAATTATATAGACCATCAGCACCTAATTCATTACTAGAACGCATTGCACCTGTTACAACGATTGGAATAGTTGCTTGCACTGTTAAATCTAAGAAATAGGCTGTTTCTTCTAATGTATCCGTACCATGCGTAATGACTACGCCATGAATGTTGTCTTGTTTTACTCTTTCATCAATGATGACTTGTAATTGTAACATTTCGCTCGGTGTCATATGAGGAGATGGTAGATGGAACACGTCTTCAACGATTAAATCAACATCGCCTTCTAAATCAGGAATAAATTTTAAAAGAGGATTTTTTTCACCTGGTTGTACGACCCCAGTTTCTTTATCTTCCTCCATTGCAATTGTTCCACCTGTGTGTAAAACTAGGATTCTTTTCAATGCTTATACCCCTTTCAAGTTGAAAAATACATTTAGAACATAACATGTTTTGAGTAAATTCGACAATGGAAATGTATAAAAGTATGCCTCGAAAATGACAATAAAGTTAGCTGCTATATATACGATGTATAAAATCACGAAACGAAATGTGTAAATGTAGGATAGGAGGGAGCAATTACATTGAAAAAGATGGAGAAAATTTTTATTCGTATATTAGTAATACAATTCATTTGTCTTTCTGTTGTGCAATTGTTATTTATACATAAGTCATCAGTGAAATATTTATCTAAAATTGTTTATTATGAAGGTGTCATGGTAAAAAACAAAGCAGAAATCTTACAGGTGAATAGGTAGTTTTCATTTTCTTCTATGGAGGATTATGCTACAATAATTGAGGATTTAATGACGTGAAGCAAATGAGAAGAAGCAGGAGAATACCTGCTTTTCGTTTTGTTTTATAAGTGAAAAAATGAGGTGTTACAATGGATAAACGAATTTCAATTGCTATAGATGGTCCAGCAGCTGCTGGAAAAAGTACGGTTGCAAAAGTTGTGGCAAAGAAACTTTCTTATGTTTATATTGATACAGGCGCAATGTACCGCACGATTACATATGCAGCCCTTGAACAAAAAGTGGACATTGAAAATGAAGAGAAGTTAATGGAAGTTGTAAAGAATGTAAATATTGAGTTTCAGCAAGGAGAAAATACACAACTTGTATTTTTAAATGGACAAGATGTTTCTGAAGTAATTCGTACACCTGAGGTGACGAATCGAGTATCTATTGTGGCGAAACATCGCCTTGTTCGTGAAGAAATGGTACGTCGTCAACAAGAGTTAGCGGAAAAAGGCGGCGTTGTAATGGATGGCCGTGATATTGGTACACATGTGTTACCAGATGCTGAAGTGAAGATCTTTATGCTTGCTTCTGTTGAAGAAAGAGCAGAAAGAAGACATTTAGAAAATATAAATAAAGGTTTCGATTCTAATTTAGAGCAGTTAAAAAAAGAAATTGCTCAGCGTGATAAATTAGATTCAGAACGCGAGGTTTCTCCTCTAAAGAAAGCTGATGATGCATTGGAATTAGATACAACTTCTTTATCAATTGAAGAAGTTGTCCAAAAAATTATGAGTATTGTTTCAGGAGTGTTTGCGAAATAAAGAAAGGGGATAACCTCTTTCTTTTTTTGTTTATATAGAAATGTAAAGGATGCGTGAATTGTGAGTCTCTTTCCTTGACAAATGCTCAGATTTGTAAGAAGTTAGTAAAAGAAGGATAAAACTTTCAGAATATATTCGCTATTATATTTCAAAACATACTTTCTTCAAGATGATTTTGCTGTATACTATTTATATAGGTTTAATATATTTTCTAGTGAAATGTATGAAAACTGAGTATGTGATGATAAATTCTTAAACATGCAAATGAAAACATATGTTTTCATTTCGTATATACATAAAAAATGCTTTGTCAATTCTGTAGGGAGGTATTTCCATGGTAGAGAAAATGAATGAAGAAGTTATGGATTCAAAAGAATTACAAGTTGGTGACGTTGTTACAGGTTCTGTAACGAAAGTTGAAGAGAAACAAGTGCTTGTAAATGTTGGATACAAAACAGATGGCGTAATTCCAATTAGTGAATTAGCTAACGTTCATATTGAAAAAGCAAGCGATGTTGTAGAATTAGATCAAATACTAGAATTGAAAATTATTAAATTAGAAGAAGATGATCTTGTCTTATCTAAACGTGCTGTTGATGCAGAAAAAGCATGGGTAGAATTACAAGATAAATTTACTTCTGGTCATGTGTTTGATGTTACTGTAAAAGATATCGTGAATGGTGGATTAGTTGTGGACCTTGGTGTTCGTGGTTTTATCCCAGCTTCACTTGTAGAAGTACATTATGTAGAAGATTTTACTGACTATAAAGGCAAAACATTAGCCGTGAAAATTGTTGAATTAGACCGCGAAAAAAATCGTGTAATCCTTTCGCATAAAGCAGTAGTAGAATTAGAACTAGATTCTAAGAAAAAAGAAGCGATTTCTTCATTAAAAGAAGGAGACGTTGTTGAAGGAACAGTGCAACGATTAACGGATTTTGGTGCTTTCGTTAACGTTGGTGGTGTGGACGGTTTAGTTCATATTTCACAAATTTCACACGAACGTGTAGAGCAACCTTCTGAAGTATTAGAGCAAGGTCAAAAGGTAAAGGTAAAGGTATTATCTGTTGATGCTGATACACAACGTATTTCTTTATCAATTAAAGCAGCACAGCCAGGACCTTGGGAGAATGTTGCTGGCGAAATAAAAGCTGGAGATATTCGTGAGGGAGTAGTAAAACGTCTTGTTACATTCGGTGCATTCGTTGAAATTTTACCTGGCGTTGAAGGTCTTGTGCATGTATCTCAAATTGCAAATCGTCACGTGAAAAATCCAAATGAAGTATTGGAAATGGGACAACAAGTAAAAGTGAAAGTGCTTGAAGTCCATGTTGCAGAGAAACGTATTTCTTTAAGTATAAAAGAAACGCTTGAGGAAAATAATGTAATTGAGGATTATAGTCAGTATGAACCAAATGCTGATTCTGCTACTTTCCAATTAAGTGATATTATTGGTGAACAACTGAAAAAATTAAAGAAATAAAGAGGGGTACAAGTGGTAAGGGCAAAACGTAAATTAGATCATATTGAATACGCTCTTTCTACTGGTCAGTCTCGTACGCATGGCTTTCATGATATTGATTTTGTGCATCAAGGATTGCCAAATTCAAGTTATGACACAATAACATGTGAAACAAAAATCGGCGAACTTTCACTAAGTTCGCCGATTTTTATCAATGCGATGACTGGTGGTGGGGGAGAGAGAACGTTACATATTAATAAGCAATTAGCATATGTAGCGAAACATCATAATCTTGCTATGGCTGTAGGGTCGCAAATGGCGGCGTTAAAAGATGAAAGTGAGGCTGCTTCTTATAAGATTATCAGAAAGGTAAACCCAAATGGTGTTTTCTTTGCTAATTTAGGTAGTGAGGCAACTATCGAACAGGCAGAGCGTGCCGTTGATATGATTGAAGCGAATGCATTGCAAATTCATTTAAATGTCATACAAGAGTTAACGATGCCAGAAGGAGACCGTGACTTTACTGGTGTACTTCAGCGCATTGAAAAAATTGTATTAAATAGTAAAGTTCCTGTCATTGTGAAAGAAGTTGGATTTGGTATGAGTAAGGAAACTGTACAACAGTTAGCCAGCATAGGTGTAACGGCAATTGATATTGGTGGACAAGGTGGTACAAATTTTGCTGCTGTTGAAAATGAAAGAAGACGGCGAATGCTTTCTTATTTTAATAACTGGGGCATACAAACAGCAACCTCGATTATTGAAGCAACCTCTACAAACAATAACCTCTCTTTTATTGCATCTGGGGGTATACAAACAGCGCTTGACGTAGCGAAAGCAATCGCATTAGGGGCGAATACAACTGCGTTTGCTGGATATTTTTTACGTGTTTTAATGCAAGATGGTATCGAGAAGTTAGTGGATGAAATTGATCTTTTACATACAGATTTGAAATTTATTATGACAGCTCTTGGTGCGAAGACGATAGAAGAGTTACAGTCTGTACCTCTTGTTGTAAAGGGCGAAACGTATCATTGGTTAACGCAACGTGGTATTGATACTGCGCATTATAGTAGGAGATAAAGTTATTTAGTATCAACTGGAGAATTATTTATATCCGGTTGATACTAAATTAATATGAATTGCGTATAGAGGTTTTTAAATTTATACATTAATATATACAAAAATATTGCGTATAAAGAGGTTATTCTTTAGTGAATTTATTACTGTAATATAGAAAGGCAGTATTAGAAAGGAGCAAATGTTTTGAGGGATATAGCATTTTATATGGATAAATTTCGAATTCATTTATTAGAACAAGGAGAAGACAATAAAAAGACATCAGATTTGATAGCGATTTTATATATAATATATTTTATTAGTATATTAATGTTGGTTCCTATGTTGTTAAAAAAAGTCGGTATAATAGAATTATTAAATTACTTTGTTGAATTGTTGGATATACTTAAAGGGGTTTTACGTGGGGATATTAGCTACGAAACGCAAAACAAATTAATCATGATGACAGATAAGTTAGTAAAATTTACGAATGAATATATAAGCGGTTTTAGTCTGTACATAAAATGGACAATTATCGTATGTATCTTTATGTTAATTAGTCAAGTGATAAGAGTGGTATTTAAATCTATAAAGGTTCGATTGATTGTACAAAGTGTGTTGTCTTTTGTATATTTGATAATGCTTGAAGAAAATATGATTTTTGCATTAATAATTGGGCTAGTAATTCTTTTTTGGATGACACGATATATAAGTGTAGGAAGTTTAAAATATGTTAATTTTTTTATGTATTTAAGTGGTGCAATTCGCATTTATCATTTAAATAAAACAGAAGAAAAAGCGAGGGTTATCAAGAGTCGGTTTAGCTATTGGTTAGTAATTTTAATTAGCTTTTTTGTCGTGACTTATTGTACGAAAATGATTTTTTGGGGTATATCTCTTAAGATGAACGCTTTGATTGGTCTCTCTTTATTTTTGTTAATATGGATGAATTCGAGTTCTAATAAAGTAATAGAACTAGTTAGAAAATTAGTAGTTTATGTATTGTTTATACCTATTGTAATATTAGCTAATGATGTGTTTAATAGTTCTAATGTAGTTAAAACGTTATCTATCTTTATAACCGTCTTTTTTTCATTAGAGCGAATTATCGGGATTGGCAAGGAAATCAAAAAACAAGTAGAAGAATATGATATTAACTATATTTTTAATTTTTATGAGAAGAAGGACTATAGGGCCATCCAAAATGTAGATATTTTGAATGAATTAGATTTGGAAATAGATGAAGAAGAGTTAGTAAAGCAGGTATTATGTTATATGGCTATTGATAAAAATATAGCAAAAAAATTAATAGAATTTTATTTGAAGAATTTTTATCAATATGAGGCGCTAGTACTTTACTGTCAGTACCAATTAAAGATTGAGAAATATAATGAGAGGGGAATTGGAAAAACACAATTGCGTGATTTGTCAAGCGTTATGCAGAGGGTACAAAAAGCGAATAGTAAAGAGCAAAATATTATTAAAATGGAAGACGCAGCGAAAGAATTAGCTGATTTGTATTTTCAATTAGGGGAAAATGAATTGGAAATTATAAACCTTTTATCTGGGTATATTATGCTATCTGATTATTATAAGTTTATATTGGTCAACTCGTATATTAAAGTTGATAATATTGTAAAGGCAGAGGAAGTATTTTGTACAATTAATGATAAAGATACGTATTCGTTAGAGATATAATATTAATTTAAATAGCTATCGAGACAATCGCTATTCTCAGATATATTTGTAATTTATAGTCTAAACCAACAGGTATAGTTACGATTGATGCCACGTCAAGTAATCGGATCTATAATGCGAAAACAAAAGAATTATATTATGAGTAAAAATTATGTAAAAGACGGTTTCGTACAATATCGAAACCGTCTTTTTGTGTTCATTAGTGCTGATTTTGTTTTCGGGCTTGCTCTGGTGTATCCAGTCCAGTTGCACCCGGATATTGTAGTGATTGGTCACGATCAGATTCAACGCGTCGTGATTCTCTTAGTTTTCGTTCTTGACGATCTTTACCCATAATGAATAGCACCTCCTTATTAAAAGTGTTGGTGTTATATGAAAAAACTATGCGCGAAGAAAGTGGATTAACTTTCATAAAAAGTTCCCATAATGGAAAACATAGGAGGTGAAATGATGGAAGGGAGTACTTTTTATTTTGTAGCTTGGATAGGGTGGATCGTTGTAACTTTTTTTATGAAAAAGGACGCTATACGGTGGAAGATAAGCGCTTGTATATTGATTTTTATTATTTGCTCTCCGTTACATGTAACGATTGCTTCATTCACGGTATCAGTAAATGCACTTTTGCTTTGTATTGTTGCTTTTATAGGAATCGCACTATATTCTATTTGGAAAAAATTATATAGCTTACTTTCGGCACTTATTATTGCAATGTTATATACAAGTTTTCATTTGTTAGAAGTATATGATCCGATTTGGATTGTGGTGGACAGGTTGTTTTTGGTAAGTGGTGCTCTTGTGTATGCATCGGTTTTATTGCATGAGGATCGCATATTACGATTATGTTCTCTTTATATAGGAATGTTACAGGGGGAATTGTTAGTGACACTTATTTTTCGAAAACTACATTTCCCTTATGATTACGGAAGTTTAGCGTTTTTTGATATCGTCGCCGTTGCTACATTTTTCATGGCAATTTTGTTTTGGATTGCAAAAGCATCAGTATACATGGAACAGTTCAAGAGGAAAGCACGTAAAAGAAAGGCGAGGGTAATACATGACTGAATATACACCGGCCATTTTATGCGGAGTAATAGCGGGGACAGTAACGAGAGTGCTAATGCTCCGGACAGATACGCGTCAGTATCCGACGAGGCTCCACGGAAAAATTATTCACGTTGCGATGGGGTTAATTGCAGCGGCTTTAGGAGCGATTGCGATTCCGTCAATTTTGAAAAAAGATTTTTCTGCTATTACATTTCTTACATTAGCAGCAACACAGTTTCGTGATGTGCGTAATATGGAAAGAAATACCCTTCAACAATTAGATGGATATGAGCTCGTACCGCGTGGAAATACATATATTGAAGGGATTGCATTAGTTTTTGAAAGTCGAAACTATTTGGCGATGTTAACGTCGTTTGCAACGACGTTTGCGTATATAGGATTCCATTCATGGATTGCTGGAGTAATTATGGCTATAATCGCATTTATAATCGCGAAAAAATTAATGTCTGGCAGAAGGTTACATGATCTTGTTGATATCGAGCATGTTCCACTTCGTTTTGAAGGAGCGGGGCTGTATATTGATAATATTTACATTATGAATATTGGATTGCCAGCAAGGCAAGAGGAAATTATGAAATATGGAATGGGCTTTATTTTAAGGCCGAAAACAATTGATGCGATGGTGACAATCTCAAACTTAGGACAACGACAAGCTATTTTACATGATGTTTCTGTTGCTTTAGGGATTTATAGAGATTCTGGTACGCCAGCGCTTGTGCCGTTGGCAAAGCGTGATTTAGAAGATGGTAGGGTTGGGATTTTTGTCTTGCCACAAGATCAAGATGCAGAGAAAGCGATAGGTGTCATAGGGAATGTGCCGACGTTAGAAAGTGCTGTTCATATGTCATCGGAAGCCCCGAAAGGAAGGGGAGATAAAAGATGATGTTAGAAAGTGTAATTCTCGCGGTTATTACAACAACGCCGGAGAAATTTGCTGGTGGTGCCCCTTTGTTTACTTGTGAATCGACAGATGAGTTAGAATTTGTTGCAAATAATTTAGAGGCAATTTTAGATGGTATTGCGCATCGCTTACAAGAGAATGTATATATTATTGTGAAACATTAGTAACGTGTGGTATAATGTGAGGTGTTTTGATACGCTGAGAAATATTCTGGAATGCAAATCCCTTCTTGCACAAAGAAGGGTTTTTTACATAATAAACAGAAGCAAGTTGAAAGGATGAAAGTATATGCCGAAACCAGTAATAGCAATAGTAGGCCGCCCGAACGTAGGAAAATCTACTATTTTCAATAGAATTGTTGGAGAAAGAGTTTCAATCGTAGAAGATATACCAGGTATAACGCGAGACCGTATTTATAGTGCGGGAGAATGGTTAAATCATGAATTTAACATTATTGATACAGGTGGAATTGATATTGGAGACGAGCCGTTCTTGACACAAATTCGTCAACAAGCGGAAGTAGCGATTGATGAAGCAGATGTTATCATTTTTATGACGAATGGTCGCGATGGTGTAACTGCAGCAGATGAAGAAGTTGCTAAAATTTTATATCGTTCTAAAAAACCAATTGTACTTGCGGTAAATAAGGTTGATAATCCAGAAATGCGTAGTGATATTTATGATTTTTATGCATTAGGATTTGGCGAGCCATTCCCGATTTCAGGTACACACGGTTTAGGACTAGGTGATTTGTTAGATGAAGCTGCAAATCATTTTCCAAAGATTGAAGAAGAAGCGTATGATGATGAAACAATCCGTTTCTCTTTAATTGGACGTCCAAATGTAGGGAAATCATCACTTGTAAATGCACTTCTTGGTCAAGAACGTGTAATTGTAAGTAATATAGCGGGAACGACACGTGATGCTGTTGATACACCATATAGTAAAGATGGTCAAGATTATGTAATCATCGATACAGCTGGTATGCGTAAAAAAGGGAAAGTATACGAAAGCACAGAAAAGTATAGTGTACTTCGTGCGCTTAGAGCGATTGAACGTTCTGACGTTGTTTTAGTCGTTTTAGACGGAGAAGAAGGAATTATTGAACAGGATAAAAAAATTGCTGGATATGCTCATGATTCAGGACGTGCTGTTATTATCGTCGTAAACAAATGGGATGCAGTGAAAAAAGATGAAAAAACAATGAAAGCATTTGAAGAAAACATCCGTGCTCATTTCCAATTTTTAGAGTACGCACCGATTGTATTCTTATCTGCGAAAACGAAAAAACGTACACAAACATTATTACCAGTTATTAATGAAGTAAATGAAAGCCATAGTATCCGTATTCAAACGAACGTATTAAATGATGTAATTATGGATGCGGTAGCGATGAATCCAACACCAACTCATAATGGTAGCCGTCTGAAAATCTTCTATGCGACACAGGTTGCGGTAAAACCACCAACATTTGTTATATTTGTAAACGATACAGAATTAATGCACTTTTCATATGAGCGCTTCTTAAAGAATCGTTTACGTGAAGCGTTCGGTTTTGTAGGAACGCCGATTCACATTATCGCTAGAGCAAGAGACTAATGGAGAGGATGTGATTTTATGACAAAAATCACAGTAGTTGGAGCAGGTAGCTGGGGAACAGCGTTAGCGATGGTATTAGCTGACAATGGACATGATGTACGTATTTGGGGAAATCGTTCTGAACTTATGGATGAGATTAATACAAAACATGAGAATAGTCGATATCTTCCAGGAATTACATTGCCAAGCACAATCGCAGCCTACTCTTCTTTAGAAGAAGCATTAGTAGATGTAAATGTAGTACTTCTTGTAGTACCAACGAAAGCGTATAGAGAGGTATTACAAGATATGAAGAAATATGTAGCAGGTCCGACTACTTGGATTCATGCAAGTAAAGGGATTGAACCTGGTACATCAAAACGTATTTCGGAAGTGATTGAGGAAGAAATTCCAGAGGACTTGATTAAAGATGTTGTTGTACTATCTGGACCGAGTCATGCAGAAGAAGTTGGTTTACGTCAAGCGACAACTGTTACGTCTGCAGCAAAGCGTATGGAAGCGGCTGAGGAAGTACAAGATTTGTTTATGAATAGTTACTTCCGTGTATACACAAATCCAGATATCGTTGGAGTTGAGCTTGGTGGTGCGTTAAAAAATATTATCGCATTAGCTGCTGGGATAACTGATGGACTTGGATTAGGTGATAATGCGAAAGCGGCATTAATGACACGTGGTTTAACGGAGATTGCTCGTTTAGGAAGAAAAATGGGCGGAAATCCATTAACGTTTGCTGGTCTAACTGGTATGGGAGACTTAATTGTAACTTGTACAAGTGTTCATAGCCGAAATTGGCGCGCTGGAAATATGCTTGGAAAAGGATACTCTTTAGAAGAGGTGTTAGAAAGCATGGGTATGGTTGTAGAAGGTGTAAGAACAACGAAAGCTGCTCACGAATTAGCAGAGAAAATGGAAGTTGAAATGCCGATTACAGCTGCCTTATATGACGTGCTATTCAATGGGAATAATGTGAAAGATGCAGTAGGCTCATTAATGGGACGTGTTCGAAAACATGAAGTGGAAGCTATACCTGACTTACTTTAAAGAAAAGCGACAGAAGTACATTTGTACTTCTGTCGCTTTTTATTTTTATGGGTCTTTTCACCATTTTTTTAATTTTGCATAGGATGAAGAGTAACTTGAGGAGAGGGTGAAAAGAATGGATAATAACATTTTTAATAACATTGAAAAAGAAGCGAAAGTGAATAAAGAAGATATTTTTAAATTAGCATCATCTGTACAGAATGCGAATTTACGTGATGAGACTGTGCTTCGTCAATTGATTCATCAAGTGGCTCTTATGGCAGGACGTGAAGTGCCGAAAGAACAAGAGGATCAAATTGTAAAAGCGATTATTAACAATAATATGCCCGCTGATTTTGGTTCGTTAAGCAAAATGTTTAAAAAATAAAATATAAGAAACAAAGAGTTTGTAGATTGCATATGATAGCCATGAAAGTATGGGAATAGAGCTGTTTTGGGCATATTTGGTCAACCGAAGCGAGAGATACACTCGCTTCGGTTTTATTTTTATTTAGATTAGTGGAAGATGCGAAAAAACCTGTTGATTAAAGTTATATATTCGTAATTTTTAGTAAAATGTTCTTTTTGTATTTGTTTAAAGATTTTAATTTGTTAAAATAGTATAAAAATAGATTAATAAAAAGGGGTGTGTATATGTCAGAAGGGCTCATAAAAATGTGGTTTGCTTTAGGAGCAATTGGATTTATGTTTTTTGCAGTAAGTTTTATTTTACTAAGTAGATACAAAATAAAGAATAAATTTTTGAAAGGGATTACAGCGTTAGTAGCGTACACCCTTATGATTGTGTCAGGAATTGTTATTTTTCTTGTTGTATTTAGTGGACCTGTACAGCAGTAAAGGGAATGGTCTCGAAAATGCTACATACGGAGCAAGTTATATTAGTATGAAAAGGTGATTGCTAGTGAAAAAAGTCCATATTATTTTAATATTTTGTTGTATGAGCCTTTTAACAGGATGTCTGTATCCGAAAGAAAATATGAAACAAAATGCCGTTCCTTATGAAGATCAGATACAGGTTGTTCAAAAAGCTGTAGTGACATTTAAGGAGCAAAATGAGGGGATATTGCCAATTAAGACGCGGGATATGAGTACGCCTATTTATCAAAAGTATCCAATCGATTTTCAAAAGATTGCTCCGCGTTACATACAAGAAGCGCCAGGAAATGCGTATGAAAGCGGAGGAGTATACCAATACGTATTAATAGACGTTGAAACAAACCCGACAGTAAAGTTAATTGATGTTAGGATGGCTGAACAAATCCAGGAATTATCATTAAAGCTTAGGATGTATCGGGATGAACATCAATATCCGCCTTTTAAAAAGGTAATTTCAGATGGTGTGTATGAATTAGATTTCAAAAAACTAGGATATAAAGATGTGCCGCAAGTGACAAGTCCGTATTCTGGTAAAGGGCTTCCTTTTGTAATCAATGAAAAGGGAGAAATTTATGTTGATTATCGAATCGATTTATATGAAGCGTTGAAAAAAAATGAAGGGCAATTTAAGGAAGGGGAAGATATTCGGAATATACTTTCGAAAGATTCTCCATTTGTACCTGCGTATTCTTTACCGTATACGGTAAAGAATGGAGAACCAATTTTTTTAAAATCATAAGTCATGAACCTTTCTTTTAGTGAATAAGTTCTAGAAGAAAGGTTTTTTATGTTACACAACTTGCGATGCAAACAAAAGGTATTTTTTAATAGTCATATGAAATTGGACAAAATTATATGATATATTGTCCGAACTTCTAGAATACCATTATATTATATCAGATATTATAGGCAACGTTAGAGAAGGTATTAGTTGACTATAAATGTGGAATTATTCCCAAAAATATTGAGGGAGGGAATCACTTGGAAAAGGTAGATATTTTTAAAGATATTGCGGAACGCACAGGCGGTGATATTTATTTTGGAGTTGTAGGAGCTGTTCGAACAGGGAAATCAACATTTATTAAAAAATTTATGGAACTTGTAGTTATTCCTAATATTGAGAATGAGTCTGACCGTCAAAGGGCGCAGGATGAACTGCCTCAAAGTGCTGCTGGTCGTACAATCATGACGACGGAACCGAAGTTTGTTCCAAACCAAGCGGTTTCTATCGAAGTAGATGAAGGTCTTGAAGTGAATATTCGATTGGTAGATTGCGTTGGATATACGGTTCCAGGAGCAAAAGGCTATGAAGATGAGAATGGCCCGCGCATGATTAATACTCCTTGGTATGAAGAACCTATTCCATTCCATGAAGCTGCAGAAATCGGAACACGTAAAGTAATTCAAGAACATTCCACAATTGGTGTTGTAATTACAACAGATGGAACGATTGGGGAAATTCCAAGAAGAGATTATATAGAGGCAGAAGAACGCGTAGTAAATGAGTTAAAAGAAGTCGGAAAACCTTTCATTATGATCATTAACACTGTACAGCCGTATCATCCAGATACAGAGCAATTGCGCCAAAGTTTATCTGAAGAATATGATATCCCAGTCATTGCGATGAGTGTAGAAAGTTTAAGGGAAACAGATGTGTACAATGTGCTTCGAGAGGCTTTATTTGAGTTCCCAGTTTTAGAAGTGAATGTTAACCTTCCGAGCTGGGTGATGGTGTTAAATGAAGGGCATTGGTTACGCCAAAGTTATCAAGAAGCTGTTCAAGAGACTGTGAAGGATATAAAACGTCTTCGTGATGTGGACCGTGTCGTTTGGCAGTTTAGTCAGTATGAATTTATTGATCGAGCGAGCTTAGCTGGCATTGATATGGGGCAAGGTGTAGCGGAGATTGATTTATATGCACCAGATGAATTATATGATCAAATTTTAAAAGAAGTAGTAGGAGTAGAAATTCGAGGGAAAGATCATTTATTAAAGCTGATGCTCGATTTATCTCATGCGAAAATAGAATACGATCAAGTGGCGGATGCCCTGCGTATGGTAAAGCAAACAGGATATGGTGTAGCAGCGCCTGCGTTAGCTGACATGAGCTTAGATGAGCCAGAAATTATTCGTCACGGTTCAAGGTTTGGTGTGAAATTAAAAGCTGTAGCTCCGTCTATTCATATGATTAAAGTAGATGTGGAGTCAACGTTTGAGCCAATCATTGGTACTGAAAAGCAAAGTGAAGAATTAGTTCGTTATTTAATGCAGGATTTTGAAGATGACCCATTATCAATTTGGAATTCTGATATATTCGGACGTTCACTTAGCTCTATTGTTCGAGAAGGTATTCAAGCGAAACTATCTTTAATGCCAGAAAATGCGAGATATAAATTAAAAGAAACGCTAGAAAGAATTATTAATGAAGGATCTGGCGGATTAATTGCGATTATATTATAAGAAAAAATCCCTCTCATCGTAGAGGGATTTTTTTTGATTTTCGCGTATAGAATAGCAAAATAAACAGTTATTATCTAATATATTGTTGTAAATTGTCAAGTTTCATCAGATTTTCACATTTTAAGAGTAACAATTTCCTTAAAAATATTGAATTATAAAGGAGAATCGTATAATATAGGCGTTGATAATGATTTATCTACATCTTTGTAGTATAGAATTTGTAAAAATTGCCTACAAATGAAAGTAAGACTCATTTTATGATCATTATACAGTCTTATCTTTGGGAGGAGGTGAATGGCATGAACAAGACAGATTTAATCAATGCTGTTGCAGAAGCAAGTTCCCTTTCTAAAAAGGACGCAACAAAAGCAGTAGACGCTGTTTTTGATTCTATCTTAGAAGCTTTAAAACAAGGTGATAAAGTACAACTGATCGGATTCGGTAACTTCGAAGTTCGTGAGCGTGCGGCTCGTAAAGGTCGTAACCCACAAACAGGTGAGGAGATTGAAATCGCTGCAAGTAAAGTACCTGCATTCAAACCTGGTAAAGCGTTAAAAGATGCGGTTAAATAATCCTTACATATTAACAGGGAAGAAGAGTTTCCTTTTTGGGAACTCTTCTTTTTGCTTTTAAAAACATAAATATGCTAGAATGTGTTCGTATCACTTTTAGGTTTTCGGGAGGGCTAGCGGATGGCAAAAGTTAATTTAGAACAAATTGAACATGCAGTACGCCTTATTTTAGAGGCAATCGGAGATGACCCAAATCGTGAGGGAGTACTTGATACACCAAAGCGTGTGGCAAAAATGTACGCAGAAGTGTTCGCGGGTATGCATGAAGATCCGAAAGAACATTTGCATAAAGTGTTCGGAGAAGATCACGAGGAGCTTGTACTAGTAAAAGATATACCGTTTTATTCGATGTGTGAGCATCATTTAGTTCCATTCTATGGAGTTGCTCACGTTGCATATATTCCGCAAGGCGGAAAAGTGACAGGGTTAAGTAAATTAGCTCGAACTGTAGATACAATTGCACGTCGTCCACAACTGCAAGAACGTATTACATCAACAGTAGCGAACTCTATTATGGAAGTACTAGAACCGCATGGTGTAATGGTAGTAGTAGAAGCGGAACATATGTGCATGACGATGCGTGGTGTGAAAAAGCCGGGCGCGAAAACTGTAACAACAGCAGTACGTGGTGTGTTAGAAAATGATGCAGCGGCACGTAGTGAAATTTTATCTTTTATTAAAACAAAGTAAAGAAAAGTAGGAAACTGCTTTTCTTTTTTTTTTATGTAAATAAATGATATAGTTTTAGCAAGGCAGAGTGAGAATAGAAAGACTACTAAAAAGAATGGAAGATGTTATTTAGTTCGGTGGAAGTTTGGAAAGAGTAGCCAAGTTTTGGTTATAGAAAATAGAATGTATGTGTTATAATAAGTTTTATGAATTAGAAAACAAGGGTGATTTTTGTGTGTGACATCTACGGAGGGTATGCGGGTATAAGAGAGAAATTGATGGAGAAATTACGCCATCCTTATTTTATAAACTATATTGAAGAACCATTTATTGATGAAGAAAAAATAGCATTGTTATATGGTGCTTTAAAAAGTGAAAATTTACATATAGAACAAATTGAGCATTATGTAGTAACGATTATGCTTGTGCAAATTGCGCTTGATACACATGAAAGAGTATCAAATAAAGCAGGGGAAGAAGCAAATGAATCGCATAAACGTCGCCAGTTAACAGTGCTTGCTGGTGATTACTATAGCGGGTTATATTATTACTTACTGTCTATGAATCGTGATATTGTTTTAATTCGTGCGCTTGCTGAAGGAATTAAAGAAATTAATGAACACAAAATAATGTTATATCAAAAAGCGCATGAAACGATGGATGACATAATGGAAAGTGTAGTAACGATTGAGTCTGCACTCTTGCAAAAAACATGTGATCATTTTCATTTATCGCATTGGAAGCCATTTATAACGTATGTACTAGGAAAAAACCGTCTTCAAAAAGAATGTGAACTGCATGCTGAAAAACAACATTCACCTGTTTTTCAAGCAGTTCAAGGGATTGCGAAGGATCAAGCGGAGGCAGAAAGAGTTATTCATGGATGGATGATGGAACTCAGAAAGAAAGAAAATCAATTTTTGGAAAACCACACAGATATAAGTGAAATAAACTCTGTGTTAAGAGATAGATCGAAGACATAAGCAATTTTACATTGGAAGAAGGTACGAGCATGCAACAATCAAAAGAAGAAAGAGTACATGATGTATTTGAGAAAATCTCTGATAAATACGATGTGATGAATTCTGTCATTAGTTTTCAAAGACATAAAGCGTGGCGTAAAGAGACGATGCGCATTATGGATGTAAAACCAGGTAACAAGGCTCTCGATGTATGCTGCGGGACAGCGGACTGGACAATTGCGCTAGCTGGAGCGGTAGGTGAACAGGGCAAGGTTGTTGGTTTAGACTTCAGTGAAAATATGTTATCTGTCGGTAAGCAAAAGGTGGAGGCGTTACAATTAAAACAAGTAGAACTTTTACACGGGAATGCAATGGAACTTCCATTTGAAGATAACACATTTGATTATGTAACGATTGGATTTGGTTTACGTAACGTACCGGATTATATGCACGTATTAAAAGAAATGACGCGTGTAGTAAAACCAGGTGGAAAAGTAATTTGTTTAGAAACATCTCAACCAACAATGATTGGTTTTCGACAAGGATATATTTTATACTTTAAATATATCATGCCGTTATTCGGAAAGTTATTTGCGAAAAGTTTTAAAGAATATTCATGGCTGCAAGAATCTGCTAGTACATTCCCGGGTATGAAAGAATTGGCTCATATGTTTGAAGAAGCTGGACTTGAACGTGTACAAGTGAAGCCGTTTACTTTTGGGGTAGCAGCGATGCATTTAGGTATGAAACCAGAGTCAAAATAGAAAAAAGAAAAAAGAAGTTTTAGGTTAAGGTGAACAATATGAAGTTACAACTTATGTACTCTTTTTTACGATCGGATATTAATGTGATAGAAAAAGAATTAAAAAAGACAGTTGCTTCTGAACAGCCATTGGTAGAAGAGGCGGCATTACAACTTATTGAAGCTGGTGGGAAGCGAATTCGTCCTGTATTTGTGTTGCTTGCGGGAAAATTTGGAGATTATAAGTTAGATGCAATTAAGCATGTAGCTGTTGCGTTAGAACTTATTCATATGGCTTCTCTTGTTCACGATGATGTTATTGATGCTGCATTTTTACGACGTGGTAGTGCAACTGTGAATGCGAAATGGGGAGATCGTATTGCAATGTATACAGGGGACTATTTGTTCGCTAAGTCTCTTGAATGTATAACAAATATCGAAATTCCAGAGGCGCATCAGGCGCTATCGCATACCATTTTAGAAGTGTGTAAAGGTGAAATTGAACAAATTAAAGATAAGTACAATTATGACCAAAATTTACGAACGTATTTAAGAAGAATAAAGCGAAAAACAGCATTATTAATTGCTGCGAGTTGTCAACTAGGAGCAATTGCTGCTGGAGCTAATCGTGATACGGTAAATCGACTATTTTGGTATGGGTATTTTGTAGGAATGTCGTATCAAATTATTGATGATATTTTAGACTTCGTTTCCACAGAAGAGAAGCTTGGAAAACCTGCTGGTGGTGATTTGTTACAAGGGAATATTACGCTTCCTGCCCTATACGCTATGGAAGATCCCGTGCTTCGTAAGAAAATCACATCTGTACATGAAAATACAACAGCGGACGAAATGAAAGAAATTATTGAGGCTGTAAAAAATAGTGACGCTATTGATCAAGCATTTGCGTTTAGTGAACGTTATTTACATAAAGCATTAGAAATCATAAAACCACTTCCGCGTGGACAAGCGAAGTATGCATTACAAAATGTAGCAAAGTATATTGGGAAACGAAAATTTTAGTGTTTTTTCTAAAAAATAAAATAATCTCTCTATTTCAAAACTATTGCGCAATTGTGATAAGGGTGTTAATATGTGTGTGGGGATATACAATTACATACATAATTCAGAAGTGGAGAGATTTTTTATGGAAAAAACATTTCTAATGGTAAAACCAGACGGTGTACAACGTGCCTTCATTGGGGAAATCGTAGCTCGTTTTGAGAAAAAAGGCTTTCAATTAGTTGGTGCAAAATTAATGCAAGTCACTCCGGAAATTGCTGGACAACACTATGCTGAGCACACAGAGAAACCTTTCTTTGGTGAATTAGTAGACTTTATTACATCTGGACCTGTATTCGCAATGGTATGGCAAGGTGAAGGTGTAGTAGATACAGCTCGTAACATGATGGGTAAAACAAGACCACATGAAGCAGCTCCTGGAACAATTCGTGGAGATTTCGGTGTAACTGTTGCGAAAAACATTATCCATGGTTCTGATTCGTTAGAAAGTGCAGAGCGCGAGATTGCTATTTTCTTTAAGGAAGAAGAATTAGTTGACTACTCAAAATTAATGAATGAATGGATTTACTAATTATTTTGAAATAATTTGTAAACGCTTTAATCACTGTGATAATAGTAGAAAGTGCAAGGAGAATAGGGGTATTCTTCTTGCACTTTTTTTGTTGCAATTAGTTACGAAGTTAGAGCTGTTATGATATATTGATATGTAAAGTAAAAGGCCTATTGGAGAATAAGCGAATGGCTGATCAAATATATAATTTCTTTCATATTTTTAGAGTAAGGAAAGATAATATCATTGCTTAATATAGCGGGATAAATACATATACGAAAAGAGGAATAACGTATGCGATATATTACAGCTGGTGAATCTCATGGTCCACAACTTACAACGATTATAGAAGGTGTTCCGGCAGGACTGCCTTTAGTAGCGGATGATATAAATGAAGAGTTAGCTAGAAGGCAAAAGGGGCATGGGCGTGGTAGACGCATGCAAATTGAAACAGATCAAGTGCAAATTGTAAGTGGTGTTAGACATGGAGAGACATTAGGTTCTCCAATTGCACTTGTTGTTGAAAATCGTGATTTTGCACATTGGACAAAAATTATGGGCGCAGAGCCTTTAACGGAACAAGAAGAAAAAGAAATGAAAAGGAAAGTAACAAAACCAAGACCTGGGCATGCTGATTTAAATGGTGCGATTAAATATGGTCATAGAGATATGAGAAATGTACTGGAGCGTTCTTCAGCACGCGAAACGACAGTGCGTGTTGCTGCTGGTGCGGTTGCTAAAAAAGTGTTAGCAGAACTTGGTATTACAGTGGCGGGCCATGTAATTGAAATTGGCGGTGTTGAGGCTCAGGAAATTACGTATAGTTCAATTGAAGAATTAAAAAGTATTACAGAAGCATCACCTGTACGTTGCTTAGATGAAGAAGCAGGTAACCAAATGATGAAAGCAATTGATGATGCGAAAGCAAATGGTGATTCAATAGGTGGAATCGTTGAAGTGATTGTGGAAGGAATGCCAATTGGGGTCGGTAGCTATGTACATTATGATCGAAAACTGGATGCAAAATTAGCAGCTGCAATTATGAGCATTAATGCTTTTAAAGGCGTCGAGATTGGAATTGGTTTTGAAGCAGCGCATAGACCGGGAAGTGAAGTTCATGATGAAATTCTGTGGAATGAGGAACATGGATATACACGAAGAACAAATAATGCAGGTGGATTAGAAGGCGGTATGACGACTGGAATGCCAATTGTTGTGCGCGGTGTGATGAAACCGATCCCTACACTATATAAACCTCTTCAAAGTGTAGATATTGAAACGAAAGAGCCTTTTACAGCGAGCATTGAACGTTCAGATAGTTGTGCTGTGCCAGCAGCTAGTGTCGTTGCAGAAGCGGTTGTGGCTTGGGAATTAGCGACAGCTTTAATAGAACAATTCGGATTAGATCGTATGGACCTTATTCGTGAAAATATTGAGAAACATAATGAATATGCGAGGGGATTTTAATGGGAAACATACATATTCAAACGAAATCAAAAGAATATGATGTACATGTAGGAAAAGAATCGTTGTCACATTTGACAACAATCATTCAAAACATGCAGCCATCTGTATCAAACATCATGATCATTTCAGATGAAGTTGTTGCAACTTTACATTTACAGACAGTTGTAGATGCATTGCAAATAAAGCAAAAAGTATTTTCATTTGTCGTACCGAGTGGCGAAAAAGAGAAGTCTTTTGAAAATTTCTATGCGGCTCATACGTCAGCTCTTGAAAATAAATTAGATAGAAATTCTTTAATTATTGCACTTGGAGGCGGGATGATTGGAGATTTAGCTGGTTTTGTTGCTGCGTCGTTTATGCGTGGAATTCGCTTCGTTCAAGTTCCAACGACTTTATTAGCTCACGATAGCGCAGTAGGTGGGAAAGTAGCAATTAATCACCCGTTAGGTAAAAATATGATAGGGGCATTCCATCAACCAGAAGCAGTTGTATATCATACGCCTTTTTTACAGTCTCTTCCTGAAAAAGAGTGGCGTTCAGGTTATGCAGAAGTGATAAAACATGCTCTTATTGGTGATGTAAAGCTGTATCATTGGTTAAAAGAAGAAGTGCAAACATTAGCGGATCTTCGTGATGAGAAGTTAATCCATATATTAACGAAGGCAATTCCTGTAAAGGCAAACATTGTATCGCAAGATGAAACAGAAAAAGGTGTACGTGCTCATTTGAACTTTGGACATACGTTAGGCCATGCTCTTGAAAAAGAACTAGGATATGGAAATATTACTCACGGTGACGGAGTAGCGGTTGGAATGTTATTTGCCTTATTTTTAAGTGAGCAAGTGTACAAGGTTAATCTTTCTTATGAAGAGATGAAGCAGTGGTTCTTAAAGTACGGATATCCAAAAATGCCAAGTGATTTGAATGTAGAGCGTCTCGTTCAATTAATGAAACAAGATAAGAAAGCGAACGCTGGAGCAATTCATATGGTGTTAATGCAGGAATATGGGGTAGTGAATGTCGTATCTATTCCAGATGAGACTGTTCATATTGCGTTAGAGGCATTTCAAAAGGATATGGTTTAAGAGCTAAGAAGTGCTTGTTTAAAGGTATCCTCGTAATAGTGACGGTTAAGATAAACGATTGCAGTGAGAGATTACAACCTTATTGTAATTGAATTGAATAAAACGACTGGGGGAAGAAAAATGAGAGTGAAAGAGCAATTGTTAACTTTGAGAGCATATGTACCTGGGAAAAATATTGAAGAAGTAAAAAGGGAATATGGATTATCAAAAATTGTGAAATTAGCATCGAACGAAAATCCATTCGGTTGCTCAGCACGCGTAACAGAAGCATTAACTTCTTTAGAGAGTCAATATGCTCTTTATCCAGATGGATATGCATTTGAACTTCGGACAAAAGTAGCAGAGCAGTTAGGTGTCAAAGCGGAACAACTGTTATTTGGTAGTGGATTAGATGAAGTCATTCAAATGATTAGCCGTGCATTACTACATGAAGGAACAAATGTTGTAATGGCGAATCCAACATTCTCGCAATACCATCACCATGCTGTTATTGAAGGAGCAGAAGTTCGTGAAGTATCACTTAAAGATGGCATTCACGATTTAGATGCGATGTTACAGCAAGTAGATGATAAAACGAAGATTGTATGGATTTGTAACCCGAATAATCCGACAGGTACATATGTAGAGAAACAAAACTTACTTTCATTTTTAGAATCAGTTCCTAAGTCAGCGCTCGTTATTATGGACGAAGCATATTATGAATATGCGGGGGCAGAAGACTATCCGCAAACATTACCACTTCTTGAAAAGTATGAAAATCTTATGGTTTTACGCACGTTTTCAAAAGCATATGGTTTAGCTGCTTTCCGTATCGGATATGCGGTTGGTAATGCGAATTTAATCGGGCAGCTAGAAGTAGCAAGGTTACCATTTAATACATCGACTGTAGCGCAGGCTGTAGCACTCGCTGCATTAGAAGATCAAGTATTTTTACAAGAATGTGTGAAAAAAAATGAAGAAGGATTAAATCAATATTACGCATTTTGTAAGGAATATAACGTATTCTATTATCCATCTCAAACAAATTTCATTTTCTTAAAACTCGGTATTCCTGGTAATGAGGCTTTCGAACGATTAATGAAGAAAGGATATATTGTTCGTTCTGGTGCTGCATTTGGTATACATGATGGTATTCGTATTACTGTCGGTTTGAAAGAAGAAAATGATGAAATTATAGAATTATTGAAAGAGCTTGTAAACGAGCAAGTAAAGAAAGAAGAAACATACTCTTAAGAGTTTGTGAAGGCTCCTAATATAGGAGTCTTTTTTATTTAAATGAAGGCCTGTAAAGCTTGATCCGTGCGTGTTAATAATTAATAAGGGAAGTTATTTGCACGGTAATGAAAGAAAACGGTACAATAGAAAGTAGTAATGCGGTATCGGTGTCATATTCGAATCGTTATGAGTGAAAGTACAAGAAGAAGTATGCTTATTCTAAAGGTTGCGTTCGTACACCTAGTTGCTTATGATAAAGTGAAACTTTAATCAGTGAGGGGATGCTTATCCCCTCACTGATTATTAGCCCGCACCAATCGGGGTACATGAACAGAAAATAATATTTGTTAGAATTAAAGGAGACGTTTATGCAAAAGTTTGAACAAGCTGTTTCATATATTGAAAATGGTGAAGCGGAAAAAGGATTACAATTATTAAAAGAACAATTAAAAATTGCGAATGATGAAGAGAAGTATGATATCGCTCGCTATTATCATACACTTGGATTTACGGATGAAGCGTTAGCTATTACAGAAGACTTGCGTTTATTGTATCCGGAAGAAAGTGAATTCACTGTATTTTTAGCAGAATTATATATTGATCTAGACAAAGAAGATGAAGCGATTGAAGTGCTTCATGATATTCCAGAAAATGATGACTTATATGTTCAATCGTTATTACTTGTTGCAGATTTATTCCAAATGCAAGGTTTCGATGATGTAGCAGAACAAAAACTATTAAAGGCGAAAGAAATGATGCCTGATGAACCTGTTATTACGTTTGGATTAGCAGAGTTATATAGTAGTAAAGGTGAAGAACAAAAGGCAATCACTCATTATGAGTCGCTATTAGCAGAACATAAAGTCATGGGTGGTGTTGTCATTGCACTTCGCCTCGCAGAGACGTTAAGTGCGATTGGAAATTGGGAAGAAGCGATCTCTTACTATGAAGCAGGTTTAGAGGAACAAAAAGATATCCACTCATTATTTGGATATGCCTTCACATTATACCAAGGTGAAGAATACCAAAGAGCAATTGGTGCTTGGCAAGAACTAAAAGAATTAGATCCGGAGTATGCATCGCTTTACATGTATTTGGCGAAAAGCTATGAAAAAGAAGGAATGCTTCAAGAAAGCTATGAAACACTTCAAGAAGGAATTAAAGTAGATGAGCTTTCTGTACCATTTTATGTAGAATTAGCGAACATTGCGGCGAAATTAGGAAAAATAGCGGAAGCAGAGGAAGTACTTCAAAAAGCGCTTGAGTTAGATCCAGGACATTTAGGTGCGATATTAAAATATGCGTATGTCTTAAAAGAACAGGAAAAATATGAAGAGTTAATTGCAGTTGTAGAGCGTGCGATTGATAGCGAAGAACCAGATACACAACTACTTTGGGATCTTGCGTTTGCAAAAAAACAATTAGAAATGTATTCGGATGCATTAAAGCACTATGAAAGTGCATATACTTCTTTTAAGAATCATCCAGACTTCTTGGAAGAGTACGGTTATTTCTTATTGGAAGAAGGTATGCGAAAAGAGGCAAAAGAAGTATTTACTCAGTTAATACAACTAGACCCGACACAAATTCATATTGAAGAATTGTTATATAATTTAGAGGATTTTTCATAAGTTGGAAGGAAACTGAATACCGCTTCTTGAATCTAAAAAGAAAAGAGAAAGACAGAGGAGGGACTTAATTGCTATGAATACCCCTGTTTCTGTAAACGAGAAGAAGGATTTTGTAAAATGGTTTTTGAATAATTACCAACTGAAACAGCGTGAATGCGTATGGATTTTGAATTATTTAATGAGTCATGACCAATTGATGCATAAAGTCCACTTCGTAGAGCATGCAAAATATTGTCCGCGTGGTTTAGTGATGTCCGCGAATTGTGTGAAAGACACACCGTTTCACTTTTTTAAACAAAATGTTATGACAACAGATGCTGAAAAATCGTTTCATGATATTCGTTTAAATCGAGATGAAGATATTTATATTCAACTCAATTTTAAATCATCGTTTCAAAATGCCAATTATGTAGCTGTATTAGAAGAAAACCCGTATTTACCAAAGCATATTGAAGTAAATGAAAAAGATCGTTTACTTGCAGAAAGATTTTTAGAAGAAAGTGTATTTTCTTTTAGAAGAGAACGTCTTTTGAAACAAATTGATGAAGCGCTGGATAAGCAAGATAAGGAAGCGTTTCATAAGTTAACAGCTGAGTTAAAGATGTTATAGAATTCATTTGGATTCATAAAATTTTACAAATTTCAGACTTTTTGAGAAAAACTACCTTAATATAGGTAGTTTTTCTTTTTTTACCTCTTTTAGTATGGTTTAATATATATAAAGTGAAAGTTCTGTCATTTACAAATGAAGGGAGGGAAGACATTTGAAATGGAGTGTAAAAGATGTGGAGCAGTTTGAGCAAGCAAGAGAGTATGTAGATACTGGTGTTATACCACTTTTATCAATTTCGGCAGCAAAAGAAATGAAAATGGTAGTAGAACAAGGTGAATTTATCGAATTGTTGAGTATGGAGTTGGAAAGAGAATATAAAGGAAGAGTACTTTTACTACCTGCATTTACGTATTTAGTAGAAAGTCAAAAAAATGAAAAAGGTCGTTTGCAAGAATGGACAAATCATTTGCAAAAGCAAGGTTTTAAGCATATTGCTTATGTTACAAGTGATTTTTCATGGAAAGAAGATATGCAAGAGTTACAAGGAGATTTATTTTGGTTTCCTTCATTAGCGTTAGAACAATTTAGTGATCAAGCGAAAAGAGAAGTTATTCATGCACATATAAAAAATATAATGGTGATGTTAGAAGAAAAGTGGGGAAAATAATAATAAACAGAAAGTTCTTATTATTATGAGTAGTATGATATTGACCTGTACCTAAGCGTATTATATCATGATAGTGTCCTAGTTTTTATTTTTTATATAATTTATCACGAGGGGACAATTTCTGATAGAGGGGGGAAATTTTCGTGAGCGAGAAAGAACATCGTGTATCAAGAAGACAGTTTTTAAATTACACCCTTACAGGGGTAGGAGGCTTTATGGCAGCGGGTATTTTAATGCCGATGACGCGATTTGCGCTTGATCCGGTGTTAAGAAAAGAAGCGGGAACGGATATGGTTGCTGTTGCACAAGTAAAGGATATTACAACAGAGCCGAAACGTTTCGACTTTAAGGTGAAACAGGTTGATGGTTGGTACAAGTCCGAAGAGCCAAAATCAGCTTGGGTTCATAAAGATGAAAGCGGCGACATTGTTGCGTTCTCTCCAGTATGTAAACATTTAGGATGTACAGTTAACTGGAATTCGGACAAGGCACATCCGAATCAATTCTTTTGTCCATGTCACGGGGGCCGTTACACAAAAGATGGGATGAACATTAAAGGCACGCCGCCCCTTGCTCCGCTTGATGTATACGAATCTAAAGTGAAAGATGGAACGCTGTATTTAGGCAAAGCGAAGCCAAGAGGGGGTGCAAAGTAGATGCTAAATAAAATTTATGATTGGGTAGATGAAAGGTTAGATATTACACCAATTTGGCGTGATATCGCTGATCATGAAGTACCTGAACATGTAAACCCGGCACATCACTTTTCTGCATTCGTTTATTGCTTTGGAGGACTTACCTTTTTCGTTACTGTAATTCAAATTTTATCTGGAATGTTTTTGACGATGTATTATGTGCCTGATATTAAAAATGCTTGGGAATCGGTTTATTATTTGCAGAATGAAGTTGCCTACGGGCAAATTGTTCGTGGTATGCACCACTGGGGCGCTAGTCTCGTCATTGTAATGATGTTTTTACATACACTTAGAGTTTTCTTCCAGGGTGCGTATAAAAAGCCTCGTGAGTTAAACTGGATTGTTGGTGTTCTTATTTTCTTTGTTATGTTAGGTCTTGGTTTTACCGGATATTTATTACCGTGGGATATGAAAGCATTATTTGCTACGAAAGTAGGGATTCAAATTGCAGAGCAAACGCCGCTCATTGGTCCTTATATTAAAACATTACTCGCTGGTCATTCCGAAATTGTTGGCGCTCAAACATTAACTCGCTTCTTTGCTATTCACGTCTTCTTCTTACCAGCAGCACTTCTAGGTTTAATGGCCTTCCACTTCATCATGATTCGCAAACAAGGTATTTCCGGTCCGCTATAAGAGATTGCTAAATTAAAGGGGAAAGAACTAAAGGAGGGAGATTATGCATCGCGGCAAAGGGATGAAGTTTGTAGGAGATTCTCGGGTACCGGTAGCTCGGAAACCAAATATTCCAAAAGACTATTCTGAATACCCAGGGAAAACAGAAGCATTTTGGCCAAACTTCTTGTTAAAAGAATGGATGGTTGGTGCAGTTTTTTTAATCGGTTATTTATGTTTAACAGTGGCGCATCCGTCACCGCTTGAGAGAATGGCGGATCCAACTGACGCTGGATATATACCACTTCCAGATTGGTATTTCTTATTCTTGTATCAGTTATTAAAGTACTCTTATGCTTCTGGCTCATTTACCGTAATTGGAGCGTTTATTATGCCAGGGATTGCGTTTGGCGCATTACTGTTAGCTCCATTTCTTGATCGAGGCCCAGAAAGACGCCCATTGAAGCGTCCTGTAGCAACTGGATTTATGCTTTTAGCAATTGCATCGATTATCTTTTTAACTTGGGAATCTGTAGCACACCACGACTGGGAAGCTGCAAAAAAACAAGGAGCAATTGTAAAAACAGCACCGGTTGATAAAAATGATGATGGCTATAAATTAATGCAAAAAAATACTTGTTTAACATGTCACGGTGACAATTTACAAGGCGGGGCAGCAGCACCAGCGCTGCAAAATTTAACTTTAAAGCCAGAAGAAATTGCTAAAATTGCGAAAGAAGGAAAAGGTTCAATGCCTAAAGGGGTATTTAAAGGTACAGATGAGGAACTGAAGAAGCTTTCGGAATTCATTGCTAAGTATAATAAAAAATAATAAAAAGCTGACTACAAAATTTGTAGTCAGCTTTTTATTTTGATGAAAGAAAGTTTACTATATAATAGAGTAGAGTTTGAGGAAAGAATGACTTTGTTTGAAAGGTGTTGGACATACAGCTTGGTTTATTTGTATGCAATGTTAAGACAACGCTCTATATTATTATTTTTATTAGTTGTTAACATATTAGGTACAATATACGGATTTATATGGTATGGAAATCAATTAAAAGAAACCTCACCTATATTTTGGCCGTTTGTACCCGATAGCCCGATGGCGAGTCTCTTTTTTGTCTTTGTTTTAATTGCTTTTTTAAGAAAGAGAAATTGGGGATTAATAGAGGCGCTAGCGATTGTTACTTTAATGAAATATGGTATATGGGCTGTTGTTGTAAATGCAATTATGATTTATGTAAAAGGTCCTATTGGTCTTATGGGGTATATGTTAATGCTTTCGCACTTTGCGATGGCAGTACAAGGATTGTTATATGCACCGTTTTACCGTATAAAAAAATGGCATTTTGCGGTAGCAGCTATATGGACATTACATAATGATGCAATTGATTATTTATTTTGGCAAATGCCGAGATATGGAATTATGCATTTGTTTGTAGAAAAAATTGGTTACTTTACGTTTTGGCTAAGCATCGTCACACTATGTCTTACGTATTATTATTGCTTGCGTGAGAACCGAAAACAGTTTTCTTTATGATAGTTAGAACATGTAGGGGGAGAAAATGAAGAAAAATAAGAGTGGTACAAAAATATTGGATCGATTGATTACTATAGTTGTTTCATATAGTATAGCATTTTCTATATTTGCACTCGCAACAACGGCGGTTGTATACGGAAAATGGCTATATTATTTTGAAATTGATTTTTTAAACATTCCAGATTTAGCGGATATGACGAAGGATGATATTAAAAGAAATTATGATGTGCTTATTACATATTTATCGCCGTTTTATGATGGAGCATTGCAGTTGCCAACATTAGATATGTCTACAAATGGCCGTATTCATTTTGTAGATGTTAAAAATATTTTAGTAAAGATTCAATATGTAATGTATGCGACAATTATGATTGCAATAATAGGCGGGATTTATTTATTAAAAAAGAAAAATGAAAAGTTTTTACTGCACGGATCAATTTTAACAATTATCTTACCGATCGCGCTCATGTTACCGATCGCTATTAATTTTGAAAAGAGTTTTGTATTATTCCATAAGCTGTTATTCAGTAATGATTATTGGATGTTTGATATTGAAACGGATCCAATTATATTAATGTTACCAGAAGAATTCTTTATGCATGCTGCGTGTGCAATTTTATTATTTATTTTATGTGGCAGCATACTTTGTTACAGCTTGTATAGATATTTCGTAAAAAAGAAAAGGATTTCAAAGGAAAAATTCTCTGTTTAAAGAGAATTTTTTTTTTTGTAAAACGATAATATATTTTTCGGTCCAGTTCTGTTCTATTCTTGTCCCAATTAACATATTTTGTACTAGTAGTTATAGGGGGGACCGTGATGAAGAGAACATTAATTGGATTGATAGCATTTCTAATTATAATGTTTCCGTTACGTATATATGCTGAAGAGTGGAGTGAACTAACAGGGTTGTTAGACGACTCATTACAATTAGTGAAGCGTAATGAAGATGAAAAAGCAGTACAAGTATTACAACATTTCTCGGAGCAGTTTGTTATAAAGGGGAATGAAAAGAAGCAAGAAGTAACGCCAGATCAAGTTAGAGTTATTTCTTTAGCTTACGACAAGGCGAAACAATCACTCGCGGAAACAGATTTAGGTAAACAAGTTAAAATTGATAATGTGTTAGCCCTACAGCTCGCTGTTGATGCGAAAGTGTCGAAATATCAACCACTTTGGATGGAAAGAGAAAAAAAAGTAATGGGTGCCTTTTCTCAAATGGAAAAAGCGATGAAAAAAGAAGATACGGGACAGTTTCAACAAACGTTAAACACATTTTTACATGAATTTAATATTATTTATCCAAGCTTAATGATTGCTTTGCCAGAAAACGAAGTGCAGCGTGTAAATGCCCATTTATCTTATTTGGATGAATTTCGTAACGTTATGTTAAAAACGAAAGGTGGGCAAATGCAATTAGGAATCATTAAAGGGGATTTGCAAAAAATATTTCACACAGTAAAAAAAGATGAAATTGCACCCTCTCTCATTTGGTTTATGACAATTACTGGAGGTCTTATTTTATTCACATTAACTTATGTTGGATGGAGAAAGTATAAAGGAGAGAGAGAAAAAAGAAAAAGTAATGTACACTCTAAAAATAGATAATGCAATAAATAAAGATATGGATTGTAAGGTTTATTCATTGACAATGATGTCAGAAGAAAATAGAATGAGAAGTACTATAATTAAAACTTCAATGGAGGTTCAAAGGTTCATGATGTTTTATTTAATTTACTTCGCGATCATAATGATCATACCGTTGTATGCACAGTCAAAAGTACGTAGTGCCTATAGCAAGTATTCACAAGTTTATTCAACATCAGGTATGACAGGAGCGGAAGTGGCTCGAAAAATTTTAGATGAGAATGGATTATACAACGTAGCTGTAGAAGAAACACCAGGTCATTTATCAGACCATTATGATCCAACTGCCAAAACAGTTCGATTATCAACAGACAACTATTACGGTCATTCAGTTGCTGGTACAGCAGTTGCAGCACACGAAGTAGGACACGCAATTCAAGATGCAAAAGACTATAACTTTATGCGTATTCGTCATTCGTTAGTGCCAGTTGCAAACTTTGGATCGAATATTTCTTGGGTATTTATTATGATTGGTGCCTTTGCATCTATGTCTAACTTATTGTTATTAGGTATCATCTTAATGGCAGCAGGTGTTGTGTTCCAACTCGTTACATTACCTGTTGAGTTTGATGCATCAAAGCGTGCGATGCAACAAATTGAAGCGTTAGGTATCGTATCAACAGATGAATATGGGCAAGCTCGTAAAGTATTAAATGCGGCAGCATTAACATATGTAGCAGCTGCAGCTGTAGCGGTATTTGAATTATTACGTCTCGTATTAATGTATACTGGTATGCAGCGTAGCGACGACTAAAGACTATCAATTTTGATAGTCTTTTTTTGTTTTGTGAATTGAATTATATAATGTATTGCAAATAGAAATAATAGAAGTAATACGGAAAGGCGGTGGGGAAAATGAAATATCCAAGCCATTTAGTAAAACAAGTGAAAGAACAAAGTGCTCCTTATCAGCTAGAAGGTTTCTTAAGTGGACAAGGTCCTGAAAATCCGAAATTTATGTTGTTAGGAGAAGCGCCTGGTGAAACAGAAATTCATAATGGGATTCCGTTTAGCGGGAGGGCGGGAAAACAACTAATGGATTTTTTAGAGCGTATTCAAGTTAAAAGGGAAGAAGTATATATCACGAGCGCTGTTCGAAGTAGACCATATAAGTGGCGAGAGAAAAAAGAACGAAATGGTGAAATCATACAGAAAAAGTATAATAGAACGCCAAATCAAGGAGAAATACTTGCCCATGCCCCGTTGTTAGATTATGAATTAGAGAAAATAAACCCGAAGCTTATCGTTACACTTGGAAATATCGGCCTTCAACGTTTAACGGGGAAAAATAAAAAAATTACAGATGTGCACGGACAATTATTAATACAGCCCATTCAAAAATTAAAGGATATGCAAAGTGCAGAGTTTACATGGTCAGAGAAAGAATATCATATTTTCCCGACTTTTCATCCTGCTTCCATTTTTTATAATAGGAGTTTATTGGAGTTTATTTATGAGGATTTAGAGAAACTTAAAAAATATGTAATAAAAAACTAGAAAAGCTAGAGAGCTTTTCTAGTTGCGTTTATTTATGTAAAGGATTTTTATTTTCATCTAACGTAAAACCTTCACCAACTACATCATGTACATCACTTACAGCAACAAAGGCATGAGGATCTACAGAAGTAATAATATTTTTTAATTTCACGATTTCATTTTTAGCAACAACGCAATATAATACGTTCCGTTCCACTTTTGTATACGATCCAACAGCTTTTAAAAAAGTAGCTCCGCGTTCCATATCAGATAAAATTTTGGCAGCAATTTCATCGTTTTTATCTGAGATAATAGTTGCTCCTTTTGCTGCATAGGCTCCTTCTTGCATAAAATCAATGACTTTCGCCCCGATAAAAACAGCAACTAACGTATACATGCCCTCGCGGTATGATAAATAGGTAAGAATAGAGACGATAATGACGATAGCATCAAACATAAACATCGTTTTCCCCATACTCCAGCCAACATATTTATGAGCGAGTCTTGCGATAATATCCACACCGCCAGTAGTCCCGCCATATTTAAATATTATTCCAAGACCGACACCGATAAATGCCCCGGCGAATAAAGCCGCGAGTGTCATATCATTTTGTAAGTTTAAATGTAAGTTGAGAACTTCGTAACGTTGAAAAATCCATAGAAATAAAGATACGCTGAAGGTGCCGATTAGTGTATAGATAAATGTCGTTCTTCCAAGTAACTTCCAACCAATAAAAAATATAGGGATATTTAAAATTAAGTTTGAATAAGAAGGATCAAACTTAAATAGAAAATACAATAATAGTGTAATACCGGTAAATCCACCTTCTGCAAGGTGATTTTCAATATTGATATTCACAATACCGAAAGAAAAAATAGCGGAACCGATTAAAATGAAAATGATATTTCGAATCTTCAAATTTGATGTCATATAGAAATCCTCCTAATTATGTAAATGGCATTGCTCCGCTGATACGGTAAAACATAATGATAAGTAATTTCTAGCTTTTAGTAAAAATAGTGAAGGCTATAAAAAAACGCAAAAGAAAGTTTCACTTTACCCCGTTCCAACGGCTGGTAGGGGATAAAGCTCTGAAGGAGGGCAAACCAGCCGTTGGAACCCAATTGGTTCGGGCTAATCTTTTGCAAAAACCGCAAAAGAAAGTTTCACTTTATTATATTCTATCTAAAAAGGGGGCGCAAATAGGTGTTTTGCAGGGAATAATATTTGTCAAATCGCGATGAATTGGCTAACATGAAAGAGGAAGGATTAGAGGTGAATTGTATGGAAGCAAAAACGATGAAGGATATGCAGAAAGAAGTAGATGCATATATTGGTCAGTTTAAAGAAGGTTATTTCAGTCCACTTGCAATGATGGCTCGTTTAACGGAAGAAATGGGGGAGCTTGCAAGAGAGGTAAATCATTATTATGGAGAGAAACCGAAGAAAACAACTGAAACAGAACGTAGTATTGAAGAAGAGCTTGGAGATGTATTATTTGTTATGATTTGTATGGCAAATAGTTTAAATATTGATTTAGAAACAGCACATAACATTGTAATGAATAAATTTAATACACGTGATAAAGATCGCTGGACACGTATTGATGAGGGAGAGAAAGAATAATGAAAGAAATTAAAGTAATTATCGCTGGACCAAGAGGGCGAATGGGGCATGAAGCAGTCCTTCTTATGGAAAGAACGGAACATTTTAATTTAGTAGCGGCAGTGGATTATAAGCATGGAGGAGAGAAAATCTCTGATTTACCGGGCATGCCTGCGCTAGATGCACCTATTTACGCCGATTTACATACTTGTTTAGAGGAAGTAGAAGCAGATGTGTTGTTAGATTTAACAACACCAGAAGTTGGGAAACAACACGTTACACTAGCAGTTGAGCGTGGACTTCGTTCTGTTATTGGTACAACTGGATTTACAGAAGAAGAACTAAAACAATTAACAGAGAATGCGAAAGAAAAAGCAGTAGGAACAATTATCGCTCCAAACTTTGCAATTGGTGCAGTTCTTATGATGAAATTCTCACAAATGGCAGCGAAGTACTTCCAAGATGTTGAAGTAATTGAATTGCATCATGATCAAAAATTAGATGCACCATCTGGTACAGCTGTCAAAACAGTAGAGCTAATTCGTCAAAACCGTGAATCAAAGCAGCAAGGTCATCCGAATGAAGTAGAACAACTAGAAGGTGCTCGTGGTGCAAATGTAGACGGCATTCACATTCATAGTGTACGTTTACCAGGACTTATTGCACACCAAGAAGTAATGTTTGGTGGAGATGGACAAATGTTAACGGTTCGTCATGATTCATTCAATCGTGCATCATTTATGTCGGGTGTAAAACTATCAATTGATACAGTAATGAATCTAGATCATCTTGTGTACGGTTTAGAGAATATTATCGACTAAAGGGGAGACAACGGATGAAAATTGCCTTAATCGCACATGACAAAAAGAAAGATGACATGGTTTCGTTTGCATACGCATATAAACCAATTTTTGAACAACATGAATTATTTGCAACAGGGACGACAGGACTTCGTATTATGGAGGCAACTGGTTTAGTTGTAACAAGATTTCAGTCGGGTCCTCTTGGTGGCGATCAAGAAATTGGTGCCATGATTGCAAAAAACGATATGGATATGGTGATTTTTTTCCGAGATCCACTAACTGCTCAGCCGCATGAACCAGATGTAAATGCATTGCTTCGTTTATGTGATGTATATGCGATTCCACTTGCAACGAATATGGCAAGTGCTGAAATGTTAATGCACGCATTAGAGCGAGGAGATTTAGATTACCGCAAGTTTAGAAAATGAGGGGAACAATTATGAGTGGATTACATATATTAGCGTTTGGTGCTCATGCCGATGATGTTGAAATCGGCATGGCTGGTACCATTGCTAAATATACGAAGCAAGGGTATGAAGTAGGTATTTGTGATTTAACAGAAGCTGACCTTTCTTCTAATGGAACGATAGAATTGAGAAAAGAAGAAGCAAAGGCGGCAGCTCGTATAATGGGAGTAAAAACGAGACTGAATTTAGCGATGCCAGACCGTGGTTTGTATATGAAAGAAGAATATATACGTGAAATTGTAAAGGTGATTCGTACATATAAACCAAAACTAGTTTTTGCGCCGTATTATGAAGATCGTCATCCAGATCATGCAAATTGTGCAAAACTTGTGGAAGAAGCTATTTTTTCAGCGGGAATTCGTAAATATATGCCAGAGGTTTCGCCACATCGCGTGGAGTCTTTTTATTATTATATGATTAATGGTTTTCATAAACCGAATTTTTGTATAGATATAAGTGAGTACCTTTCTATAAAAGTGGAAGTATTAGAAGCGTATGAAAGTCAGTTTTTAACAGGTAGTGATGGTGTGAAAACGCCGTTAACAGAAGGCTACGTTGAAACTGTGGTCGCTCGAGAGAAAATGTTTGGAAAAGAAGTTGGAGTTTTATATGCCGAGGGATTTATGAGTAAGAAACCGGTTTTATTACATGCTGATTTAGTAGGGGGATGTAAATGAAATTAAAAATAGGTATTACATGTTATCCTTCTGTAGGTGGTTCTGGAGTTGTTGGAACAGAATTAGGAAAGCAATTAGCGGAACGCGGGCATGAAATACACTTTATTACATCGGGTTTACCATTCCGATTAAATAAAGTGTATCCAAACATTTATTTTCATGAAGTGACGGTAAGTCAATACTCTGTATTTCAATATCCACCATACGATTTAGCGTTAGCGAGTAAAATGGCAGAAGTTGCACAAAGAGAAAATCTAGATATTTTACATGTGCATTACGCAATACCACATGCAATTTGTGCTTATTTAGCAAAACAAATGATTGGGGAGCGTATTAAAATTGTTACAACCTTGCATGGAACAGATATTACTGTGTTAGGTTCCGACCCTTCGCTAAATAATTTAATTCGTTTTGGTATTGAGCAATCTGATGTTGTGACGGCTGTCTCGCATTCATTGATTAGCGAGACGCATGAGCTTGTAAAACCAAATAAAAACATTCAAACGGTATATAACTTTATAGACGAGCGTGTATATTTCAAGCGTGATATGTCTCAATTAAAGAAAGAATACGGTATAAGTGAGAGTGAAAAGATACTCATTCACATTTCAAATTTCCGTAAAGTGAAACGCGTGCAAGATGTTGTTCAGGCATTTGCTAAAATTGTTACAGAAGTAGATGCGAAGTTGCTTCTCGTAGGAGATGGACCAGAATTTTGCACGATTTTACAGTTAGTGAAAAATCTACATATTGAAGATCGCGTCTTATTCTTAGGGAAGCAAGATAATGTTGCAGAGCTACTTGCAATGAGTGATTTAATGTTGCTTCTATCAGAGAAGGAGAGTTTTGGTCTTGTTTTATTAGAAGCGATGGCGTGTGGTGTACCTTGTATCGGAACAAGGGTTGGAGGTATTCCAGAAGTCATTCAACATGGTGAAACAGGATATTTATGTGAAGTTGGCAATCCAGCAGGAGTGGCAAATCAAGCCATTCAGCTATTAAAGGATGAAGAACTTCATCGTAATATGGGAGAGCGAGCAAGAGCAAGTGTTTACGAGCAGTTCCGCTCTGAAAAAATCGTCTCACAATATGAAACGATTTACTATGATGTACTAAGGGATGACAAAAATGAAAAGATTTAAAAAAGCTAGTTCTATTATTGAGACTTTAAAGCAACAAGGACATGAGGCCTACTTTGTCGGTGGAAGCGTACGAGATCTTATTATCGATAGGCCGATTGGAGATATTGATATTGCGACATCTGCTTTACCAGAAGAAGTGATGTCTATATTTCCAAGACATGTTCCTGTTGGTCTTGAGCATGGAACTGTAATTGTGGTAGAAAATGGTGAACCTTATGAGGTAACCACTTTTCGAACAGAGAGCGAATATGAAGATTTTCGAAGACCTAGTAGTGTTCAATTTGTTCGTTCATTAGAAGAGGATTTAAAACGTCGTGATTTCACGATGAATGCAATTGCGATGACAGAAGAAGGCAAAATGGTTGATTTATTTGCTGGACAGGAAGCGATTCAAAAGAGAGAAATTGTGACAGTTGGCAATGCTGCGGATCGTTTTCAAGAAGACGCCCTGCGAATGATGCGTGGTATTCGTTTCGTAAGTACGTTAGGTTTTTCTTTAGAAATGAAAACGAAACAAGCAATTGAAACATATGGACATTTACTGGAACATATTGCAATTGAGCGAATTACAGTGGAATTTGAGAAGCTGTTAACTGGTACATATTGCGTGAAGGGCTTGCAAGAATTAGTAGAAACGAAGCTATTTTCTCATCTGCCATATTTACAAATGTCAGATGAGAGATTATTAAAAGCTACGCAGTATAACTGGGATTCTTTTGAAACGGACATTGAGGCATGGGCATTCTTCTTATATTGTATCGGAGAAGAGCATCCATCTGTCTTTTTACGTCAATGGAAGTTTTCGAATAAAAAAATAAAAGATATCGTCGCAGTTTTATTAACAATTCGTACGAGAAAGGAGAAGGATTGGGATACAGTCCTTCTTTATAAAACGGGACTTCATATCGCTGAAATGGCCGAAAGAGTATATGAAGCGATGATTGAAAGCTATGATCATACATCTGTTAAACGAGTACAAACGTTGTTTGAAGCATTGCCAATCAAGAGTCGCCAAGAAATGAATGTGACTGGGAATGATTTATTAAGCTGGGCAAATAAAAAGCCCGGTCCGTGGGTTGCTGAAATGATTCAAAAAATTGAGGAAGCAATCGTACAAGGAAACGTAGTTAATGAGAAAGAGTGTATAAGGGAGTGGCTGCAAGAATGCAATCTACTATAAGAAAGCAGTTATTGCAAGTTTTTTCGGAAGCGGATGGCGCGTTTGTATCTGGCCAAACGATTAGTGATAAACTTGGTTGTTCAAGAACCGCTGTGTGGAAACATATGGAGGACCTTCGGAATGAGGGATATGAACTTGAAGCTGTGCGTCGATTAGGTTATCGCATTGCGAGTAAGCCAGACAAAGTGACTGCTAATGAAATTCAGTTAGGGTTACAAACGAAACATATTGGTAGAACGGTATATTTTGAAGAGTCTGTTGAATCTACACAGCATATTGCAGCAAAACTTGCTTATGAAGGTACAGAAGAAGGAACGATTGTTGTTGCAGAAGAACAAACAGCCGGCAGAGGTCGTTTAAGCAGGAAATGGCATTCACCAAAAGGAACAGGAATTTGGATGAGTATTATTTTACGTCCATCAATCCCGGTTCATCATGCACCACAACTTACTTTATTAGCGGCTGTTAGCGTTGCACAAGCAATTGAAAAGTGCACGGGTGTAAACGTAGGAATAAAATGGCCGAATGATATTTTAATTCAAGGTAAAAAGGCTGTAGGTATATTAACAGAAATGCAGGCAGATCCTGATAAAATTAATGCTGTCATTATGGGCATTGGTATTAATGCGAATCAAAAGCAAGAACATTTTGATGAGGAAATTCAACATATTGCTACTTCTTTAGCGATTGAATCCGGTGAGCCAATTGTTCGTGCAGAGCTTATGCAACAAATCTTTTTACAACTAGAAAAATTATATGAAGAGTATTTACAAAATGGTTTCTCTGTCATTAAAATTCTTTGGGAAAGTTACGCTGTGAGCATCGGGAAAGAAATTACCGCTCGAACGATGAGAGAGACAATTACAGGCGTAGCAAAAGGAATTACAGAGGATGGTGTATTACTTCTAGAGGATCATGAAGGGAAAGTACATCACATTCATTCTGCAGATATCGAAATTAAGTAAAAGAAGTTCCTATTTGGAACTTCTTTTTTATTTACATACTTTTGAGCTTACAATACGGTAATAAATTTTTTAGTATCTAATTTTCATTTTAAACTATCCTCTGTTTGCCCTTACTTGTTATTTGACGATTACTTTTCCTTCCATTCCTTTAAGGAGATGGTACCGACATATTAGCTCATATGTACCAGTATTTTTAGGGGTTACAGTAATATTTTTTTCTTTTCCTGACTCGACTACGACGTCAATGCCAAGTTTTTTTACTGTAAAGGTGTGTTCATTCTTACCTTTGTTTTTTAATAACAATGTTGTTGACTCTTCAATTGGAATCGTGATGACGTTTGGATGAAAGTAATCATCATTCAGTTCGACCTCAATTACTTTCGTTGAATCGATAGGTTGTGTTACGACGTTAACTGAGGCAAATGCATGGAAGGAGCTAAAAGTTATCATCCCTACAATCATCAGAAGCAGACCGGTAAATGGAAATAACCATTTGTTCATAAACATTCGCAATTCTCCTTTTGTAAGTACTTTTCTCAATTAACCTGCATCATTAGTTCACGAGTTATACAATGCATGTAAACAAAGCTATTTATCCTTTCTATGGGTGCGTTAGTTATGAAAATTTCACATACCGTAATGAGGATAAAAATTATTTTTTCAAAAAAATGTAGTAATTCCTTTTTGGAGTTTGCTATAATTAGTTCGAATGTGGGCAGTATCAGAGCGAACTGCACCATGATTCGAAGCAATACGAAAAATAATAACTTGGATTCTGCCTTGATCCAATAACGGACTGGGACAGAGGGATGAATAATGCCGACTAACACACAACCCTTCTGCCCTTTTATGGCCAGAGGGGTTTTTTATATGATTTCGGCCATCTCCTCTCTCCTGTATAAAGGAGGAGTAGTTTTTGAAAACAAAAACAGGTTTTTTGAAGATGAAAGAGCAAGGTGAGCCGATTACGATGCTAACGGCGTATGATTATCCATCTGCTAAGTTAGCAGAAGAAGCTGAAGTTGATATGATTCTAGTTGGAGATTCCCTTGGGATGGTTGTGCTCGGCTACGATTCAACAGTACCTGTAACAGTAGAGGATATGATTCATCATACGAAAGCTGTACGCCGAGGAGCGAAAGAGACGTTTATTGTAACTGATATGCCATTTATGTCGTATCATGTGTCGCCTCAAGATACGATGGTGAATGCACGCCGCATTGTTCAAGAGAGTGGTGCTCATGCACTGAAGGTAGAAGGTGCAGGGGAAGTGGTATCAACTATTCATCACTTGACGAATGCGGGAATTCCTGTCGTGGCACACTTAGGCTTAACTCCTCAATCTGTAGGAGTACTAGGTGGGTATAAAGTACAAGGAAAAGATGCTGAAAGTGCAAAAAAATTAATAGAAGATGCGAAGAGATGTGAGGAAGCTGGTGCGATAGCGCTTGTGTTAGAATGTGTGCCAATGCAGTTAGCGGAATTAATTTCGAAGCAACTAACAATTCCGACGATTGGAATTGGAGCAGGGAAAAAAGTAGATGGGCAAGTACTTGTTTATCATGATCTTATCTCATACGGCGTAAATCGTGTTCCGAAATTTGTAAAGCAATATACGTCTGTTCAAGAGGAGATTGTGCGAGGGATTTCACAATACGTTACTGAAGTAAAGACAGGGCAATTTCCAGAAGAAAAACATTCATTCACAATGAAAGAGGAAGAATGCTTAGCGTTATACGGAGGAAAACAATAATGAAAATCGTAACTACAGTGCAAGAGATGCAGCAAATTACAAACGAACTTCGTATAAGTGGAAAAAGTATTGGTTTTGTTCCAACGATGGGGTATTTACATGAAGGTCATGCGACTTTATTACGTAAGGCAAGAGAAGAAAATGAAATTGTGGTTTTAAGCGTGTTTGTCAATCCGCTACAGTTTGGGCCGAATGAAGATTTAGATCGATACCCTCGTGATATTGATAGAGATGAAAATGTAGCAAAAGAAAACGGTGTAGATTATTTATTTTATCCGAGCGTAGAAGAAATGTATCCAGCAGAACAAACGACAACAGTAGCAGTTGTGAAACGTACCGATGTATTATGTGGCAAACAAAGACCTGGTCATTTCGCTGGTGTTGCGACTGTACTAATGAAACTATTTAATATTACATTGCCAACGCGTGCTTATTTCGGTATGAAAGATGCACAGCAAGTTGCTGTCATTGAAGGATTTGTCGCTGATTTTAATATTCCGGTTACGATCGTACCAGTGGATATTGTAAGGGAAATAGATGGATTAGCGAAAAGTTCTCGTAACGTGTATTTATCACAAGAAGGGCGTGAAGCGGCTCCTCATTTATACCGCAGTCTATGTATAGCGAAAGAAAGAATTGAAGCAGGCGAACGTAATGCAGAAATCATTACAACTCTTGTAAAAGAGTATATTGAGACGTATACGAAAGGCACTGTAGATTATGCTGATTTATATGCCTATCCTTCACTACAAGTAATAGATAAAATTGAAGGACGAATCATTTTAGCAATTGCAGTTAAATTTGATAATGTACGATTAATTGACAATATAACATTAACGGTTAAATAAGGGGGAGCATCTATGTTTCGCACAATGATGAGAGCGAAGTTACATCGCGCTACGGTAACAGAAGCAAATTTAAATTATGTAGGTAGTATTACAATTGATGAAGATTTAATGGATGCAGTAAATATTGTAGAAAATGAAAAAGTACAAATTGTAAATAACAATAATGGTGCTCGCTTAGAGACATATGTTATTAAAGGAGAACGCGGTAGCGGTGTTGTTTGTTTAAATGGTGCAGCTGCAAGACTTGTACAGCCAGGGGATAAAGTTATTATTATTTGCTACGGTTTAGTGGCAGAAGAAAATATTCATAACCAAGAGCCGAAAATTGCAGTATTAGACGATGATAATCAAATTATCCAAATGTTAGGCGCTGAAAAAGCGGGTACGATATTATAAGTAAGAAGGCTATCTCTATTACGGAGGTAGCTTTTTTGTGCATCTTTTCATTAAGATGAGATAAAACGTGGTATAGTAACATTATATAATTTTGCGTTTGATAGGTAAGAAATTGAGGTGTTACATATATGAGTAAGCGTTATGTCGTTGTGGATTTAGAGACGACAGGGAACTCCTGGAAGGACGGGAAGGATAAAATTACCCAAATCGCAGCTGTTGTAGTGGAAGATGGAGAGATATTAGAGATTTTTTCATCTTTTATTAATCCGAAGAGAGAGATTCCGCCATTTATTACAGAATTAACAGGGATTGATGAGAGTATGGTTAAGCAAGCCCCGTTATTTCAAGATGTAGCCCCGATGGTTGTTGAGCTATTGCAAGGTGCAGCTTTCGTTGCACATAACGTTCACTTTGATTGGAATTTTTTAACGGAAGAATTAAGGCAGGCTGGATATACAGAAGTACATTGTCCGAAAGTTGATACAGTTGAGTTGGCGCAAATTCTTTTGCCGACAGCTGATAGTTATAAATTACGTGATTTAGCTAAACAACATGAATTAGAGCACGATCAACCGCATCGTGCGGATAGTGATGCTCTTGCAACAGCGGAATTATTTTTACAATTTTTAAATGAAATTGAAAAGTTACCACTTGTCACCTTGCAATCGCTCTATGAATTGAGCGATGTTTTTCAAAGTGATATAGCGGATGTACTTTCTGAAAATATTTTAAAGAAAATGATGCATGGTAGAAAAGCGGCAGAGGGGTATGAAGTGTATCGAAATATTGCGCTTCGAAAACGGAATTATGCTTTAAATCTCAGTGAAACATGTTCATCTAAATTTGATGCTTTCTTGCATAAGGCAATCGATAACCTGGAATTGAATATGCCAAAGTTTGAAAAAAGAGAAAGCCAACAGATTATGATGAAGGAAATATATACAGCACTAAGAGATTCTAGGTTTTCACTAATTGAAGCAGGAACAGGAACAGGGAAGACTCTTGCATATTTACTTCCAAGTATTTATTTTGCAACGAAAAAAGAAGAACCTGTCATCATAAGTACCCAAACAGTACAACTGCAACAACAAATATTAGAAAAAGAAATTCCATTATTACAGAAAATAATGCCATTTTCATTTGAAGTAGCTCTTTTGAAAGGAAGAAAGCATTATCTTTGTCTACATAAATTTGAATATGCTTTGCAAGAGGAAGAGAAAAATTATGATATGGCGCTCACAAAGGCAAAAATTTTAGTGTGGTTATTGCAAACAGAAACTGGCGATCGTGATGAATTAAATATTCCTGAGGGCGGAAAGTTACTTTGGAACCGCATTTGTAGTGATGTACATAGTCCAGGCGGGATGCAAAGCAACTGGTATAGCCGTTGTTTTTATCAACGAGCAAAGAATAAAGCATTATTTGCAGATATCGTTATTACAAATCATGCGTTATTATTTCAAGATTTTTCAAGTGAAGAACCACTATTTGCTTCATGTGAACATATTATTTTTGATGAAGCTCATCATATCGAGGAAGCGGCGAGTAGAACATTAGGTGAACAGTTCTCCTGTATGTATTTTCAATTAGTTTTATCTCGTCTTGGTACACTAGAAACAGATGATGTACTTTCTAAAGTATATAAAATGATGAAAAAATCAGAGCAAGCCTCTCGTTCGACTTTCCGTATGGTGAGTCATAGTTTGAAGGAATTGAAATTTGATGCGGATGAGCTATTCCAAATGTTACGTGCTTTCATCTTTAAACAAACAAAGCAGGAACAAGGGATAAGCAATATGCCACTCATTTATCGATATAACACGGAAGTAGAGAAAGGTAAGTTATGGGATAGCATTACCGAGTTAACAAATCGTTTTGTATACGATGTAAGAAAATTATTGACTACACTTGAGAAGCAAGTTGATATATTGCAAAGTAAATTAGAATGGGAGATGCATGTTGTTACAGGTGAATTTATGCATTTAATTGAGTTGTTGAGAAAGATGGAACAATCTTTACAATTACTCATTTTAGAAAAAAATTCATACGTGACATGGATGGAGACTGAAACGAAGGGAACAATTCATTCAACCGTTTTATATGCACAGCCTGTTCATATTGGTGAAAGGCTTGCGGATGAATTTTTAACACAGAAAAAAAGTGTTATTTTCACATCAGCAACGTTAACAGTAAACGATTCATTTGACTATATAAAAGAGGAGCTAGGTTTACATGATTTTGCTCCCAATACATTACAGGTTCCATCACCATTCCGTTTTGAAGAACAGATGAAATTAATGGTTTCAACAGATGTGCCTTTTATTAAGCAAGCAAGTAATGAAGAATATATTGAATCTGTGTCGGCACATATTGCAAAAATAGCGAAAGCTACAAAAGGTAGAATGCTTGTTTTATTCACTTCGTATGAAATGTTGAAAGAAGCGTATACGAATTTGAAAAATGATGAAGAATTAGAGGGGTATTTATTATTAACGCAAAGTGTAAATAATAAGAGCCGAAGTCGTCTCATTCGTAAATTTCAAGAGTTCGACAAATCGATTTTGTTAGGAACAAGTAGTTTTTGGGAAGGGATAGATATACCTGGAGATGCCCTTAGTTGTCTTGTTATTGTACGGCTTCCCTTTACGCCTCCTCATCAACCGATGATGGAAGCAAAAGGAGAGTGTTTAAAAAATCAAGGAGAGGACGTATTCGCTAAGTTAGCACTCCCGCAAGCAATCTTGCGTTTCAAACAAGGATTTGGTCGTCTGATTAGAACAAGTACAGATACCGGAACAGTATTTGTATTAGACCGTCGTTTGATAAGCGCTTCTTATGGAAAACGTTTTTTACAATCAATCCCAACTGTTCCGCTTTATGAAGGCCCTCTAGAAGAATTATTAGAACAATTAAAGGCATGGCCAAATAAATAAAATTGGAAGAAAAATACGCCTGAAGTACATTTAAGCTTCAGGCGTAAAAAATGTGGGTAGGAGGAATTTTATTTTTCTTACTTCTTGTATACAAAATGTATTGGTTTTCGACTTGAAACCTTTTTTTGCAGTACATGTCCTGCTATAATAGATGGGTGATGAAGCAGGGGTTGTAAAGAATGTACTCTTATTGTAACCGTATTGCGTTCTTCTATAATTAGAAATTTTTGTGTAACGGAGGAGTTTTTTCATGGATAAGAAAATCGAAGTCCTATCAACGACGCGTATTAAATATTCGTCTGACTTGTATAAAATTGTTGATAGTTTGAATCGTACGTTAAAAGAACAGGACCTCATGTTCGGATTAGCATTAGACGAAAAAGATAAAGAAATAGCTGTATTTACGATTTACAGAACGTAGTGATACAATGAAAAAGTGGATCTTTGCAATCGTTATCGTAATCGTTGCTAGCGGAATATATGGGGCGTATGTTTACAATAAAGCAATGGAAAAGAAAATCCATAAAGAGGCAAAATCTGTAGAAATTGCAAAAGAAAAGGCAAAGCTTACAAAAGTAAAATCTGTTGATTATTATAATGGAAATTCTTCATATACAGTCATACAAGGTGTAGACGAAAAAGGAGAACAAATTATTGTTTGGGTGCCTAATAAAAAAGGGAATGTCCTTGTGAAGAAAAAGAGTGAAGGTATTCCTGAAAAAGAAGCTTTGCAAAAGTTGGCTGAACAAGCTACAGGAAAAGGTGATGAGCCAAAGCCAAAGCCAAAAGAAATTACAAAAGTAAAATTAGGTGCTCAAAACGATATTCCGTTGTGGGAAATTACATATATTGATCAGGAAGATCGTTATACGTATTATTATTTAGAGTTTCAAAATGGGGCTTATGCTGGTCACTACAGCATTGAAAAATAGATGTAGGGGGAACTACAAATGAAATTAGCAAAGCGAGTAGCTGCTTTAACACCATCTGCAACTTTAGAAATTACAGCAAAGGCACAAGCATTAAAAGCAGAAGGTCATGATGTAATTGGATTAGGGGCAGGAGAACCTGACTTTAATACGCCAGAACATATTATGGATGCTGCACATAAAGCGATGTTAGAAGGACATACGAAGTATACACCAACAGGTGGATTACAAGCGTTAAAACAAGAAATTGTGAAGAAGTTTACACGTGATCAAGGAATTGCGTATGATCCATCTGAAATTATTGTATGTAACGGTGCAAAGCATGCATTATATACATTATTCCAAGTGTTACTTGATGAAGGAGATGAAGTTATCATCCCAACTCCTTATTGGGTAAGTTATCCTGAGCAAGTAAAGCTTGCTGGAGGTAAGCCAGTTTACGTAGAAGGCCTGGAAGACAATGAGTACAAAATTACAGCGAAGCAGCTGCGTGAGGCAATTACAGAGAAAACGAAAGCAGTTATTATTAATTCACCGAGCAATCCAACAGGAATGATTTATAGCAAAGAGGAATTACAACAGCTTGGAGAAGTATGTTTAGAACACGATATTTTAATCGTTTCAGATGAAATTTATGAAAAATTAATTTATGGTGGAGCAGAATATACTTCGATTGCCCAGCTTTCTAATGCATTAAAAGAACAAACACTTATTATTAATGGTGTATCTAAATCTCATTCTATGACAGGATGGCGTATTGGATATGCAGCAGGAAATAAGCAGCTTATTAAAGCGATGACGAACTTAGCGAGTCATAGTACGTCAAACCCTACTTCAATCGCTCAATACGGCGCAATTGCAGCATATGCAGGCTCACAAGAACCTGTAGAAACAATGCGTCAAGCATTTGAAGAAAGATTAAACATTATTTATGATAAATTAATTCAAATCCCTGGCTTTACTTGCATTAAACCACAAGGTGCATTTTACTTATTCCCTAATGTAAAAGAAGCTGTAGCTTTATCAGGATACGAAACTGTGGATGATTGGGCAAAAGCTCTATTAGAAGAGGAAAAAGTGGCTCTTGTACCAGGTACAGGGTTTGGTGCTCCAAATAACGTTCGTTTATCATATGCGACATCTCTTGAACAAGTAGAGAAAGCATTAGAACGCATTCATACGTTTATGAAAAGTAAAGTGCAAGCTTAATTGTATATTTTATTAACGCAATACAAAAAAACCTTCCTACATAATAGGAAGGTTTTTTTGACGAATTGTGGCAAAAAGAAATAGCGAAAGGTGTGTTATACTAGAGAGCGAGGTGTTTGGTGATGAAAAAGAAAATGATGTTACAGTGGTTTGAGCAGGGAAGCATTGCAATTCCAAAATTACTTATGATGCATTATAAAAAATTAGGGTTAAATGAAATGGAATTTATGGTTGTACTTCATGTACACACATTTTTAGAATCGGGCAATTCGTTTCCGACTCCGTCAGAGATTTCAGAACGGATGACGATTACTGAAATGAAATGTATGGAAGTAATTCAGACATTGATTCAAAAAGGTTTTTTATCACTAGAAGGTGGACAAAAATCAGAAGCGATGATGTGTGAAAGTTATTCTTTACAACCGCTATGGGAAAAAATATTGCATTTCTTAATGAACGAATCAATAGAGGAAGAACAAAAAGAAATAAAACAACTGCAAGTAAATTTATATACAGTATTTGAAAAAGAATTTGGAAGACCACTTTCTCCGTTTGAATGTGAAACGTTGGGTATGTGGGAAGATCAAGATCAACATCATCCGAATTTAATTCAAGCGGCCCTCAGGGAAGCTGTAATGAGCGGTAAGCTTAATTTCCGATATATTGATCGTATTTTATTTGAGTGGAAAAAGAATGGTATTAAAACAGTAGATCAAGCCCAAAACCAAGGACGGAAATTTAGAGCAAATCAACAACGAACGCAGCAAACGACAAAACAAGAGACGAAATTTACTGGGAAAGTGCCTTTTTATAATTGGTTGGAGCAGTAATGTAGGAGGAAGTATATGTTAAATAAAACGCAAATTCGCTATTGTTTAGACACAATGGCGGATATGTATCCAGAAGCACATTGTGAATTAATTCATGATAATCCATTTGAATTAGTAATCGCGGTGGCGTTATCTGCACAATGTACAGATGCACTTGTAAATAAAGTGACGAAAAATTTATTTCAAAAATATAAAACACCGGAAGATTATTTAAGCGTGTCTTTAGAAGAATTACAACAAGATATACGTTCCATTGGATTGTTTAGAAATAAGGCGAAAAATATTCAAAAATTGTGCCAGATGTTGCTAGATGATTATAACGGGAAAGTTCCAGAAGACCGTGACGAGCTGACGAAATTACCAGGAGTAGGAAGAAAGACAGCGAATGTAGTTGTTTCGGTTGCATTTGGAATTCCAGCGATTGCTGTTGATACGCATGTAGAGAGAGTGAGTAAACGGTTAGCGATTTGTAGGTGGAAAGATTCGGTGTTAGAAGTAGAAAAGACATTAATGAAGAAAGTTCCGATGGATGAATGGGGCGTTACACATCATCGTATGATTTTCTTTGGGCGTTACCACTGTAAAGCACAGCGACCACAATGTGAAGAGTGCCGATTACTAGAAGTGTGTCGTGAAGGAAAGAAGCGAATGAAGGGGAAATAAAGGATGGAGCGAGTTATAGAAATACCGAAAGAATTTCGGTGCTTACCATTTTTTACAGAAAGCGTAACTTCGATTATGTATCATACAGATCAGTCTTTTGAAGAAATAATACAAAAGACTTACTTTATATTTGATATTGAAAGACAATATGAGCCGTGGAATGAAATTGAAAATAGTATTCCTGTACTGTTGAATGTATGGAAAAGTAAGCATGAAGACATTGCTACACGATTTCGAAACAGAAATAAGCAAGAAGCTGAAGGTCCAATGATTCTTTTTGCGGCACATTTGTTATCGATTATATATTGGCTAAATGAGCAACCTGTTCATAGTTTGAATGAAATGGAAGCTTATACGAGTAAATTGGAAGTACAACCAGTTAATTTTATGGAGCGATATTCGTTCATTATAAAGAAACCGAATAATTATCATTCCTATATTCAGTTAGCGCAGTTGTATATTGAAATAGAAAAGCTATATGTTAAGAAAATGATAACAAAAAAGAAGTCCTTTTCTCGTTAAGAGAAAGGACTTCTTTTTTTGTATTAAGACTCTGTTGTGACAACATTTCCGTCTGCGTGAGGTGTATCTCCTCCGGTATTTTGTTGTTGTTCTTGTTGCTTGTGTTGTTCTTCTTCAGCTTTTTTTCTAGCAGCCTCTTCTTCAGCTTTCTTTCTAGCAGCTTCTTCTTCGGCTTTCTTTCTAGCAGCTTCTTCTTCAGCAGCCTTTTTCTGAGCTTCTTCTTGTTGTTTACGTTGTTGTTCTTGTTGTTGCTGTTGCTCTTGTTGTTTACGCTGCTCTTCAGCAGCTTTTTTCTGAGCTTCTTCTTGTTTTTGTTTATCTTCATTAGCTTTTTTCTGTACTTCCTCATCAGCTTTTTTCTTAGCTTCTTCTTCGGCTTTCTTTTTGGCAGCCTCTTCTTCAGCTTTCTTCGGGTCTGGAGTTCCGCCAGGTGCAGTGAAGGATGCACCAATTGCAGGGCTTGTTCCAGTACCTTTTTTCGCTACTACAGAGAAGCTGTAAGTAACGCCAGGTTTAATACCACCAAGAGAAGCCGTCGTACCACTTATTGATAGGCTACCACTTGAACCGTCAGTCGCTTTATAGCTTGCTGCATACGCATCAACTTCTGTTGGTCCAGACCAGTTTAGTGTAACAGTACTAGCGCCATCGAAAGTGACATTAAGACCACTAGGTGCATCTACTTTAATTTGTTTAATTGCATCTTTTTTCGCACCTTTTACATATAACTCTCCGTTTATTTCTTGTACAGAAGAAGGACGCTCGAAACGGGATTTATCTGTAGCGAATTTGCTCATCATTACTTGGAACATTTGTTGTGCAATTCTAGTAGAGCGATCACCAATGTAATTTTCTGGACCATCCTTTTCGTAACCAGTCCAAACAGCCATTGTATATTGTGGTGTATATCCAGCGAACCAGCTATCTCTATTTGCATCAGCTGGAATACCATATTTTTTAAGAACGTCTTCATCAAAGTTCTGCGTACCTGTTTTACCGGCTACGTCAACACCAGAAACGTATGCTGTTGGACCTGTACCACCAGAACCAGGTTTTACTACGTCGCGAAGAACGTCAGTAATCATGTAAGCTGTGTAGTCTTGCATCGCACGTTGTTCTTTCGGTTTAAAATTTTTCTTTTTCCCGTCTGGGAAGATAACTTCTTTTACGAAGTGCGGTTTATTGTAGTTACCATCATTACCAAAGGCTGCATATGCACCTGCTAATTGTAATGGAGAACTATCGTTACTACCAATTGCTGTTGATTCATATGTTTTGCCGTCTTTAAATGTCATACCTAAGCCTTCAGCAAACGCTTGTGACTTAGGAAGGCCAACCGCTTGAGCTGTCTTTAAAGCCGGGATGTTTAATGATTTTTTCAAAGATTCACGTAGTGAAACGTCACCTTTGTAACTCTTTGTTGCATTTCGTATTTTCTTTCCATTGGAATACGTATACTCTGAGTCGTTTAATTGATGGTATGTAGACCATTGTAAATTCTCGAATGCTGGACCGTAGTCGAAAATTGGTTTCATTGTTGAACCAACTTGGCGTTTTAAATCAGTTGCCATATTATGACCTTTGAAAGTAGATTTACTTTCTTTACGCCCAGCCCCAATTGCTCGAACTTCCCCAGATTGTGTATCCATAAATACGAATGATCCTTGGAATTGATCGTTCGGATACTTAATAAGATTGCCATCCATAATTTTTTCAGCATAATCTTGAGCATCTTGGTCAAGTGTTGTATGAATCGTTAAACCATCTGAACCGATATTTATATCGGGATATTCTTTTTCAACTTCTTTTACAACAGCATCTAAAAATGCTTGATACTTCATCTCAGTTACTTCTGAAGCCGGTTGAAGACCCTCAGTTACAGAGATTTTCATTGCGTTATTCATTTCATCTTTTGTTATATAACCATGTCGATTCATTAATGATAATACGACGTTACGACGTTGTGTAGCTCGTTCAACGTTTTCTTTTTTTGTTGGATCATAAATATTAGGACCTTGGGGTAAACCAGCGAGCATCGCAGCTTCATGTAACTGCAAGTCTTTTAAATCTTTGTTATAATATTTTTTGGCTGCTGTTGCAATACCGTACGAACGGTTACCTAAGTTAATCTTATTTAAGTACATTTCTAAGATCTCATGTTTAGAGTATTGTTGCTCTAATTTGTAAGAAAGGTACCATTCTTGTACTTTTCTCTTCGCAGTTTTGTCCATCGTTAAAAAATAGTTTTTGACTACTTGTTGTGTAATCGTACTACCACCTTGAGATCCGAACCCTCCAGTGACATTTTCCATAACTGCTTTTGTAGTTCGTTTAAAATCAATTCCATTATGATCATAGAAACGTGAATCCTCAGTTGCAAGGAATGCACTTTCAACTACCTTTGGAATTTGATCATACGTAACGTGGGTTCGTTTTTCAGCACCGTATTCATAGAAAAAGTTCCCATTCTTATCAAGAAACTTTGTTGATAAAGGATTGACAAGTTTTGATTTGTCTAATTTTGGAGCGTCCTTCACCATAACAAAGAAAGCGGAAACGCTAGCTACAAGACCAACGATACCAAGAAGTAGACAACCTATAAGGAATTTTTTAAAAAAGGAGCCTTTCTTCTTTGGTTTTTCTTCTTTATTTGTTTCTTGCTTTTGATTTTTTACATGATTTCGTTCTGTACGAGAACGATAATTATCTGACATTATACTTTCTCCTACCTTTCATTCTCTCCCCCAAAAGTCGAAAAAAGAGCCTTAGTGATGACTCTATCACGAAAAATAAACCGTGTCTAGTACACGGATATAATCAATCCGAGGGTGATAACCGCATGATAATAAAGATCCATGCTCTTCTATTTCTTCTTTCGTAATCGATTTCCGTCCACCAGTATTTTGACGATTCCAAAATGCAATAATATGTTTTGCATCTAGTAAATAAAGTTCATCAAAAAGTGTAAATTTAATAATAACAAATGCAATTCCATCATGAGCGATTACTCGCTTCATATGTTCAATTTGATGAAGGTGGAAGTTTTGAAGTGGAAAGCTGGTTTTATTTTTTGTTTCTTTCGCTTCAAAATCGATGTATTTCCCTTTGTATACACCGTTGTAATCTGTTGTAGAAGGTTGTTTAAAATACGCTTCTTTTACCACTGCAGCACTTCGAGCGGGGTAATCTACTTTTACAATTTGAAGAGGTGTAGGTTTTTTATGTACACATGCAATATTATGGGTTAAGTAATATTCATTTGTTTCATTCAATTCCTCTTCAAGGGACATACCTCTATTACTATAAGTATGTTTTTTAATTGGTGTTTTATGAGGTTGTGAAGCTTGATTGTACCGTTTTCCGTTTGGGTAACGAATGGTCATAGTGTGTCCACTCCCAACTTGCTAAGAATTACTTACAAAGGTGATTATAACAAAAAATGAAAAAAGATGTGACCTTTTTGAAGAAAGGTATGATGACTTATTTATGTTTACATGGAATGATTATGAGAAAATTAAACAATATCGTAAAAATATGGTTTGTACAGACGAAGAAAAAACAATCGTTTATAACATTAAGAGGAAAATAGAAATGGCTAATATGGACAACATTTCTCGAACACAGTCTTATCAAGAATATTATGTAAGGAACAGTGAAATTAGGTGGGCCTTTTTAGCAAGTATGGTCTCGAGAAATGCGGGATGGAATATGACTGATTTAAAAGGGAGATATTATGCTACTGTTTTACCTCAAACAGTAAAAAAACATTTGTTTCTGACTTATGAAGAAGCGAATTGGATTATTTTTTTAGATGCATTTCCTCAGCTATTGTTATACGAAGAAAGTAAGAGGAGGCAGGTACCACTATTCTATTTGTTACAATATTTTAACGTATCAATTTTTATGGAAAAAGAATGGATTTATTTTTGGGAAAAAAAAGATATAAATAGGCTCATGACAGCGCTTATTATAAATGAGCAAAATAAAATTCAAAAACCAGTTATTGAGAATGCATATTTTAAAAAACATGTATTCCATACTGCACTTTTTAAATTGCAAGAAATGCTTCATATTAGTGCTGTTATTTTTCCGACTGTTGAAGGGAGGATGTATGGTTTTTCAGTTTATCAATTTGAAACGTTACAAAAGCGTATAGAACTAGGGCAGAAATTAGCGGAGTTACTGTTTCATCCGAATTATAAAAGTTTATTCCATAGGTTTGCATTGCAAACTATACACACAGGATCAAGAGCAGATTATGAATATTATGTAAGAGAAGCTAGAAAATCTTGTACGCCAGCCCTTAGAGAGGTTTATCCTGTCGTTGCACATAAGGAAATAAGTATGAGAGATTGGTTTTGTAGAGATAAGGAAATAAATGAGTTGTTTCTACTGGAAGAGTATAAGGGTGAAGTTGATATAACAGAATGGTATAAAAGAAAGAGGGAGCAAATCTATGTTGCTTCTATCGTAAATCGTTTTGTTAAAAGGATGGATGAGTTCGTGATATAATAAAAAAGAAGTCCCGTCTTCATAAATGAAGACGGGACTTCTTAATGTGAAGTAATCCTGCCGTGTATGCTAACAATTTAATCTCAAAACGTAATGAATATAAGAGATTAAGGATGCTTCAGAAATTAGCTTTTTGTAAAAGCGCTAAAGTTTCACTTTATCCCGCTACTTGCCGGGCAGTAAGACCCACGTCTCAAAATTCAGTGAAAGCAAAGAATTTAGGTGTGGATCAACTGCCCGTAAAAGCCCGATTGAGAAGGCTAATAATCAGTGGGGATGAACAAAAACCCCGCTGACTAAAGTTTCACTTTATGTAGCAGGAAAGTTTGGACCATCTAACTTAGGGTTGCCAGTCTCGGGTTTATTTTGTTTGTTTTGTTTTTTCTTTTTTTCGTTTTTGTTCTTTGGCATTTTCATACACCTCCTTTTTGTATTGTTACCATTTCTATAAATGACATACAAAATGATTTCTTTGACGAATAACAACTAGTTTTGTCATGTGAGCAGGAGTGAGGAGTCATTCGGCGAAATTACATGACAAAGGAAAAGCAAAGAAGGGGGCGTTTTGTATATGGCGATGGTTCAGAAGGAAGATGTAATGAAAACAATGGATCAAATGTTAAGTTCTCTCGATTTGCTGGAAATGAATATAGGGATTAGAATGAATCATGCATTGAAGGATACGAGTGAAAAAATATGCAATAAAATAGAAATAACAGAAATGCATATTGAGCATATGGAAAATAAATTAGTGCATCACGAAGAAAAAGGGAATTGGGTGAAGGCATTTCAAAACGTCGTAGTGAGTGCATAATAAGGTGGGAATAAAATGAAGTATGAAGCATTAATACAATCTTCAGAAAAACTCATGCAGTATAATAATGAAGCGAATGTGAAAAAAAGAGAAATGATTGAGTACGATTTTTATAAGGATATGAAACCATTTGTAGATATGGTAGATGAGGAATTAAAAGTGTGGAAAGAATTAGCTTATAAATGGATTAAGGAAGAAAAACCGAAGTATATACATGTACAGCAAATTGATCAAGTGTACGATAATTTACAGACAAATGTTTTGCAATGTTTTGTAAATAAAGGTAAAGGTAAGCGATTCTTTGAAACACATCAAGCCATTTCGTATACTTTGCAAAATATAATTGAGCAATGTAAGTAACAAGAGGGGAAGCCCTCTTGTTTTTTTATGCTTCTGTCATTGTTGTAGGCTTTGTTGCACCGTTTATTTCTAATTCTTTTATTAATGTTCGGTAATCTGAAATGCATATTTTTCCTTCGAGATACCAATGTCTCGCAAAGTCTAACAATTCATTTACATTCTCTGTGTAATACCCCTTTTTTTGAGAAAACGCTTGTTTTAAATCCCCTAATACCATGTTGATTCCTCCCCCATGAGAATCTTCTTCTTCACTATCATAGCATGGAAGGGTTTTCTTTTTTAATTTTTTAAAAATTTAAACTTCCGACAAAAATAGACAGAGACTCCGCCACACAAATTATTTTACAAGTACATATTATATATGTAGAAACTTATGTGAAGGAGGAGAGAATGCATGTTTCAACAATCTAACGTATATCAGCAATCTAATCCATATGCACAGCAAAATATGTACCAATATAATACGGATACATATTTACGGTATAATATGTATCCTTTCGAGCCTAATTATGGAAATCAAAATTATTACCAGCCATTTGAAGTGTCGTTTATGAATCAACCACAACAACAGCAGCAACCCCATACGAATCAACAACAGCAGCAACCCCATACGAATCAACAACAGCAGCAACCCCATACGAATCAACAACAGCAGCCCTATATGGATCAACAGCAGCAACCCTATACGAATCAACAGCAGCAACCCTATATGGATCAACAACAGCAACCTTATATGAATTCACAATACTATATGCCACCACCATCTCCCTATGGAAATCAACAAGCGATGTTTTATCCACCAAAACAACCGTACCCGACGCAGAATAAACAAAAACAACAACAGCAACCGAGTCAATTTTCTAGTTTTGTTTCCCAATTTAAAAACTCAGATGGTAACTATGATGTAAATAAAATGATGAATACAGCTGGACAAATGATGAATGCGATGAACCAAGTGACAGGTATTGTAAAGCAAGTTGGAGGTTTTTTTGGTAAGTAATCTTGGGGGTTGTCAATAAAAAGCATTACGTATAAAGCAGAAGGCTAGACAAATTTCCTTGTAATAAATGGGTATATATAACAAACGGCTTTCTCTCTTTTCTCATATTGTAAAGTGTAGTCAGATTTTTTTAACGAGAGAGGAGAGAAAAAACTATGCATCATTGTCATCCTTGTTTTGGAGGGCATAAGCCTGTAGGACCTATCTGTACAACTGCTCCTGTCATTCATCCGACGAAACAGTGTGTAACACATTCTTTTTCAACAACGGTGGTGCCACACATTTTCCCAACGCATACAACACATGTTCATCATCAACAAATTAAAAACCAAAACTTCTTCCCACAAACAAACTCGAATGTAAATGTTGTAGACCCGATCGACCCAGGGTTCGGCGGCGGATGTGGACCATGTGGTCATGGACATCATGGACATCACGTATCACCATTTGGACCAGGACCAAATGTATCACCATTCGGACCAGGACCAAATGTATCACCATTCGGACCAGGACCAAATGTATCACCATTCGGACCAGGACCAAATGTATCACCATTCGGACCAAACGTTGGTGGAATATTTAAAAAGTAAATGATATGTTAGAACTAGCGAAATGCTAGTTCTTTTTTTTGTAATTGGAGTGTTGATATGAAAGTTATTGCTGTAACGGGATATAAGCCATTTGAACTTGGTATATTTAAAAATGATCATCCAGGGGTGGAATGTATAAAAAAAGCATTGCATCGAAAATTAACTACTTTTGTAGAAGAAGGTTTGGAATGGGTGATAATAAGTGGGCAGTTAGGAGTCGAATTATGGGCTGCTGAAGTTGTTTTTGAAATTCAAGTAGAATATCCAGATCTAAAATTAGCGGTATTTACTCCGTTTTTAGAACAAGAAGAAAGCTGGAAGGAAGATAACCGTGAATATTACGAATGTATTCTCTCTCAAGCAGACCATATTGATAGTATTACGAAACGGAAGTACGAAAGCCCGGAACAATTTAAATTAAAAAATCAATTTTTTATTGAAAAAAGTGATGCACTTTTAGCTGTATATGATGAAGAAAAACCAGGGAGTCCCAAATATATTGTAGAAGCAGCAAAGAAAAAAGGAGAAATAGAAAATTATCACAGTTATTTTATTCTTTTTTCTGATTTACAAGATATAATAGAAGAGGAACAGTGGAATAATGCTGAGTAATATGTAATATAGTACTCGTATATATGATTGACAAAAGGCATTGTTTCTGAAAAAATTTAGGTAATGAAAGTTTTGGCAAAAATTTGAGGTGAAGAAAATGATTTCGGATAAAATTAAATTAACGGCGAAAGATATTTTAGAAAAAGAATTTAAAACAGGCATGAGAGGCTATCAACAAGAAGAAGTGGACAAGTTTCTTGATATGATCATTAAAGACTATGAAGCTTTCCACAAGGAGTTTGATCAATTAAAGCAACAAAATGCTCGTTTAAAGCGTGAATTAGAGGAACAAAAATTAGTAGCAACGCAAGTGCCACAACAACCAGTTGTACAAACACCAGTTGCACAACCTGTATATAACAACACGAATACGGACATTTTAAAACGTCTATCTAATTTAGAAAAAGCTGTATTTGGAAGTAAGTTATACGAATAATTTCTAGTGGTAAAAAGGTTAAAGCATTTTACATAGAAAAAAACATTGCAAAATCTTTTTGTTTCCACTATACTAATGGATGTCATAACGTTTGGGTAATCGCTGCAACGCCAACGTTGTAGAGGAAAGTCCATGCTCGCACGGCCTGAGATGGCTGTAGTGTTCGTGCCTAGCCAATTCATAAGCTAGGGTATTCTGGCTGTAAGGCTGGTTTAACGGCAGGGAAAAAACCTAAGTCCTTTCGGATATGGTTTGACTACCTTTAAAGTGCCACAGTGACGAAGTCCTTGAAGAAATGATAGGAGTGGAACGAGGTAAACCCCACGAGCGAGAAACCCAAATAATGGTAGGGGAATCTTTTCCAAGGAAATGAACGATGGGAAAGGACAGGTTATATAACCTGTAGATAGATGATTGCCACCGGAGTACGAGGCGTGGGCCGTTTGCAGTACAAAGGAACAGAACATGGCTTACAGAACGTTATGAACCAACTATGAAATAACTCAGCTCTCCTTTGTTAGAGGAGGGCTTTTTATTTGTATGAAGTTATAAATTATGAGTTAAAATGGTTAATGAGAAAATTCTTCGTAAAATGTAATGATTAATAGGACAAATTGCTATTAATTATTGTTTAACTATACATAAGAGGTGAATGCAAATGGGAAAAGTTACTTTAATTGCAACAGCGGCAATGGGTATTGAAGCGTTAGTTGCCCGAGAAGTTCGTGATCTTGGTTATGAATGCCAAGTGGAAAACAGCAAAGTAACATTTGAAGCAGATGAAAAGGCGATTTGTCGCACGAACTTATGGTTACGTACTGCGGACCGTGTGAAAATTAAAGTTGGCGAATTCAAAGCGACAACATTTGATGAGCTGTTTGAAAAAACGAAAGCATTAAACTGGGGAGATTATATTCCAGAGAATGGAGAATTCCCTGTAATTGGTAAATCGTTAAAATCTGAGTTGTTCAGTGTTTCAGATTGCCAACGTATCGTTAAAAAAGCTGTCGTTGAAAAATTAAAAACAACATATAAACGTACAACTTGGTTTGAAGAAGATGGTCCGTTATTCCGTATCGAGATCGCAATGCTCAAGGATATTGCAACATTAACAATTGATGCAAGTGGTGTTGGACTTCATAAACGTGGATACCGTATGGATCAAGGGGAAGCCCCATTAAAAGAAACATTGGCTGCGTCTTTAATTAAGTTAACAAACTGGAAGCCGGATCGTCCTTTCGTAGATCCTTTCTGTGGATCAGGTACAATTCCGATTGAAGCAGCATTAATTGGACAAAATATTGCACCAGGATTTAACCGTGGCTTCGCATCAGATGAGTGGGGCTGGGTTGGTAAACAAAACTGGCGTGAAGCTCGTCAAGAAGCTGAAGATTTAGCGAATTATAATCAACCACTACAAATCATTGGATCAGATATTGATCATCGTATGATCCGAGTTGCTCAAGATAATGCAGAAGAAGTGGGCTTAAGTGATTTAATTACATTTAAACAAATGCAAGTAAAAGATTTCACGACAAAAGAGGATTATGGCTATGTTGTAACGAATCCTCCATACGGAGAACGTTTAAGTGAAAAAGCACTCGTTGAACAATTGTACAAAGAAATGGGACAAGTATTCCGCCCATTAGATACATGGTCAGCGTACGTATTAACAAGCTACGAAGCATTTGAAAAGTGTTATGGAAAAGATGCATCGAAGAAACGTAAACTGTTTAATGGATTTATCCGTACAGATTACTACCAATACTTCGGAAAACGTCCACCGCGTAATTCATAGTATAAAACTCCTCCAGCGCGCATATACTGGCTATTATGTAATGCGTAAAGGAGGACGTGATATGGATAGTTTCCAATTATCTATGATTCAAAAAGCTATTCATCGTACGTATGATGAGATCGGGAAAGAAGTGGATAGCCAAGGTGCGATTGTAGAGGAAATACAAAAAGCACAAGAAGAATATTTGTCAGCTCTTTCACACGAAACAGCGATTGATAAACGGTATTTAAAGTCATTAATATAGAAAAAAATTTTCCTTTTTCGAAAGGAAAATTTTTTTTCGTGTATTTCTATGTATGGCAACAGGGGAAAGTGGCTGCACACATATGAGTAGCAGTTGCTATATCTTTTTATAGAAAAACTTTTTGGTTGGAGGCTAAGGATGTTTACTGAGAAGAGATTACCATTTGAAGTAGGAAAACAAGATAATTTTTATGATAAGTTGAATGAATGGATTGGAGATGTGTTTTACGATATCCTTCCGGAAAAAGGCTTTGAAGAGCGTGATGAACAAATTTTTATGGCGTTTCAATTAGAGCGTGCTTTCCAAGAAAAGAAAGTAATGTTCGCAGAAGCGGGTGTAGGAACAGGGAAAACAATTGTATATCTTCTATATGCAATTTGCTATGCGCGTTATACTGGAAAACCAGCTATTATCGCTTGTGCTGATGAAACGTTAATTGAGCAGCTTGTGAAAGAAGAAGGAGACATTGCTAAGTTATCTGAAGCATTAGGACTATCTGTTGATGTTAGACTTGCGAAATCAATGGATAATTATTTATGTTTACGTAAACTTGAAGATGTTATGAGTGGACGAGCTCCAGAAGTAATTGAAGATGTATACTACGAATTACCACAGTTTGTATTCGATCATGGTACGATGCAAAACTTTACTCACTACGGCGACAGAAAAGAATTTCCACTTTTAAATGATGAGGAATGGTCAAAAGTAAATTGGGATTACTTCCAAGATTGCTTCACTTGTGATTCTCGTCATCGTTGTGGTCAAACTCTTTCTCGTGAACATTATCGTAAAGCGGCAGATTTAATTATTTGTTCTCAAGATTTCTACATGGATCATATTTGGACGTACGATGCTCGTAAGCGTGAAGGGCAAATTCCGTTATTACCTGAAAGTAGCTGCGTTGTATTCGATGAAGGACATCTTGTAGAATATGCAGCTCAAAAAGCTTTAACATATCGTTTAAAGCAAACGATGATGGAGCAACTTTTAACAAGATTGTTGCAAAACGATATTCGTGAAGAGTTTGCACATTTAGTAGAAGAAACAATTTGGCAAACAGAGCGATTCTTTGATGTGTTACAAGAAAATAAAAAGGAAATCGCCGGTTCTGATCGTTTAGAAATTACTGTGACAGAAAAAGTAACAGCTGAAGCGAATAGACTTTATGCGAAAATTGGTGAAGTCGGTGATGCATTAGTATTTGAAAGTGAAATGCATACAGTAAACACGTATGATTTAAATATCGTTGATGAACATTTAGATGTATTAGAACATTCACTTCGTCTGTTCATGCACGAAAAAAATGTAATTACATGGGGTGAAGAAGGTGATGGAGCCTTCACGTTAGTGATTATGCCACGTGCGGTTGAAGAAGTATTACAAGAGAAAGTATTCTCGAAGAAAATCCCGTATATTTTCTCTTCTGCTACATTATCTAACAACGATTCATTCGCATTTACAGCAAATAGCCTAGGGGTAAAAGATTACTTATCATTCTCAGTTGCCTCACCGTTTGATTATACAGAGCAAATGGCAGTAAACTTACTATCGCATACGAAAGAAAATGAATGGGAAAGAAAGTGTCAATATACACTTGAAAATATACAGAAAACAAATGGACGTACACTTGTATTATTCCGTACAACACAAGAACTTGCAGCGTTTAAAGAATATGTAAGTAAAGAACAAATGTCCGTTCCGTTCCTATATGAAGGGGATCAAGAAATTAGTCAGCTCGTTTCTCGTTTCCAAAATGAAGAAGAGACTGTACTTTGTGCTGTTCATTTATGGGAAGGTTTAGATATTCCTGGTTCATCATTATCGCATGTTATTATTTGGTCATTACCATTCCCTCCAAACGATCCTGTGTTTGAAGCGAAGCGTAAACATGTAAATGATCCATTCTGGGATGTAGATGTACCGTATATGATTTTACGTCTTCGTCAAGGGATTGGACGTTTAATTCGTACGAGCGACGATAAAGGGGCTATATCAATCTTCTTATCTGATACAGAAGATGAGAAAGTGATAGAAGCGGTGAAAAACGTACTACCAGTAGAAGGTAAAGAATTATAAGGAGAAAGCTTGGCGCTTGCCAAGCTTTTTTTCTATTATAAAAGGAATTTAGGTTTCCATGTCGAATTAAGTTTGAGGTAGAAAAGGGAGGTTTTATACGATGACAGTAGCTACATATGAAGTAGAAAAACAATTTTTAACATATGTGAAGAAGATACAAAATTACGGTGAAGCATTAAGCTTAATGTTTTGGGACTTAAGAACAGGTGCGCCTAAAAAAGGTGTAGACCAGCGTTCAGAAGTAATTGGTATGCTTTCATCAGAAGTGTTTGTCATGTCGACTTCAGATGAGATGGGAAATTATTTAACAGAGCTTGAAGCTTTAATAAGTGAAAATAAACTTTCTGAAACGACGAAGAAAATGGTTGAAGAGTGTCGTAAAGAATATGATAGAAATAAGAAAATCCCACAAGCGGAATACGAGGCGTATGTGAAATTAGAAGCGAAAGCGGAAAGTGTGTGGGAAGAAGCTCGGGAAAAATCTGATTTCGAAATGTTCCGTCCGTATTTAGAACAAATAGTTGAATTTAAAAAGAAATTCATTACATATTGGGGTTACGAAACATATAAATATAATACATTATTAGATATGTATGAGCCAGGTATTACAGTAGAAGTGTTAGATCACGTATTTGGTCAACTTCGTGAGCGTATCGTTCCGCTCGTAAAAGAAATATCGGAGTCACAAAAGAGATTAAAGACAAGTGCTTTATCAGAACATTTTTCAAAAGAAAAACAAAAGAACTTTACATTAGAGTTATTAAAGCAATTGAATTATGACTTTGAAGCAGGTCGTCTTGATGAAACGGTACATCCATTTGAGATTACATTAAATAGAGGGGACGTTCGCATTACAACACGCTATGATGAAAAAGATTTCCGTATGGCAGTGTTTGGAACAATTCATGAATGTGGCCATGCTGTATATGAACAAAATATTGCAGAGAAATTTGAAGGTACACCGCTATGTAGTGGAACTTCTATGGGTATTCATGAGTCACAATCATTATTCTTTGAGAACTTTATCGGTCGTAATAAATCATTCTGGAAGAAAAATTATGATTTATTAAAAGAGTATAGCGATGGTCAATTCAATGATATATCAGTAGGTGAGTTTTATGATGCGATTAACGAATCGAAGCCATCGTTCATTCGTATAGAAGCAGATGAGCTTACATATCCGCTTCACGTCATGGTTCGTTATGAACTTGAGAAAGAATTATTTGATGGTACATTACAAGTGAAGGATTTGCCAGCGGCTTGGAATGATAAGATGGAAGCATATTTAGGAATTCGTCCGGAAAGCAATGCACAAGGTGTATTGCAAGATGTTCACTGGGCTGGTGGTTCATTTGGATACTTCCCATCTTATGCGCTTGGTTATATGTATGCAGCGCAATTTAAGCAAAGAATGTTAAAAGACATTCCGAACTTTGATGCATTATTAGAAGAAGGAAACGTAACACCAATTCGTGAATGGTTAACAGAAAATATTCACCAATACGGTAAAACGAAAAAGCCACTTGAAATTTTGGAAGATGTGACAGGTGAAGGATTAAATGCAAACTACTTAGCAGATTATTTAGAAGCGAAGTATAAAGAAATCTATGAGTTATAAAAAAGAGCTGCTTAATTGCAGCTCTTTTTTTCAAGGGGGATAGAAGAATGGATTATACATATACAGTAATGACGCAAGAAGAAGCAGAAGAAATTGCATATAACTGGCATTATGAAGGGAGGTATTCCTTTTACGATATAGGTGCAGATGAAGAAGATTTAGCTGAGTTTTTACATGATGAGAGTAGAGGAGATCATACATTTTCTGTGAAGGAAAACGGCACTCTCATTGGTTTTTTTACTGTTTGTAAAATAAATGATGGAACGGTTGATATAGGTCTTGGAATGAGACCTGATATAACTGGAAATGGATTTGGTTTACAGTTCGTAAACGCTGGACTAGCTTTTAGTAAAGAAAAATATGGTTGTAATTATATAACGCTATCAGTAGCGACATGTAATGAGAGAGCGATTAAAGTGTATAAAAGAGCAGGATTTGAAGCTGTTGGAACGTTTATACAGAAAACAAATGGTAGTTGTTTTGAGTTTTTGAAAATGAATTATATATGTAAAAATGATTAAGAAACAGAGGGGATCTTCTGTTTCTTTATTTTGATTTAGAAGTATAGGATACATATTTTTGTACTTGTTGTAATTGGGAGTTTTGAAATTTTGACAGAGGATGTGTATGATTGAACTTTAGTAGCAAATAGCAGGTTTAGCAAGGAGAGGTAGAATGAATACAATTAAAACGAAAAATGAAATAGATTTGATGCATGAATCTGGGAAATTACTTGCTTCATGTCATAGGGAAATTGCCAAAATGATGAAACCAGGTATTACGACAAAAGAAATTAATACGTTTGTTGAAGCATATTTAGAAAAGCATGGTGCAACATCTGAACAGAAAGGGTACAACGGGTATCCATATGCGATATGTGCATCTGTAAATGCTGAAATGTGCCATGGGTTTCCCGCCAATGTTCCTTTAACTGAGGGGGATATTGTAACAATTGACATGGTAGTAAACTTAAATGGTGGTCTTTCAGATTCTGCTTGGACGTATAGAATTGGAAATGTTTCTGATGAAGCAGAAAGGTTATTGTTAGTAGCTGAGAATGCTTTATATAAAGGGATTGATCAGGCGGTAATCGGTAATCATGTAGGAGACATTGGCTATGCAATTGAAAGTTATGTAGCTACTGAAGGTTTTTCGGTTGCAAGAGACTTTACGGGGCACGGGATTGGTAAAGAGATTCATGAAGAACCAGCAATTTTTCATTTTGGGAAACAAGGACAAGGGCCTGAACTACAAGAAGGAATGGTAATTACAATTGAGCCTATTGTCAATGTAGGTATGCGATATTCGAAAGTAGATTTAAATGGATGGGCTGCAAGAACGATGGACGGGAAATTATCAGCGCAATATGAGCATACAATTGCGATTACAAAAGATGGGCCAATTATTTTAACGACACTTTGAAATAATATGTAAGAGTTTACAAAACTCGAACAAAAATGATGTTTTTATAAAATTTGTACGTGTTTTATTAAGAAATGCTTTTCAAAGTATAAAAAGTGCGTTATAATCCATCTATAAAATAAATAGTTAGCTACACTCATATAATCGCGGGGATATGGCCTGCAAGTTTCTACCGAAGTACCGTAAATACTTTGACTATGAGTGAGGACGAATATATTTGCTTGTTTAGCATTCTTTTTTGCGAAACTCCAAAAGCGCGTCTCTCACTTGTAACGAGTGGTGGCGGCTTTTGGAGTTTTTTATTGCATAAGAGGGGGAACAAACATGAAAGTATTACAAGAAAAGATTTTGAACGAAGGAAAGGTTTTATCTGGTGACGTATTAAAGGTAGATGCATTTTTAAATCATCAAATTGACCCAGTACTTATGCAAGAGATCGGAAAAGAATTTGCTAAACGTTTTAAAGAAGAGAACATTACAAAAATCGTGACGATTGAATCTTCAGGCATTGCACCAGCAGTTATGGCTGCATTAGAGCTTGGTGTAAAAGTAATCTTTGCAAGAAAACGTAAATCGTTAACGTTACAAGATAATATGTACGTTGCAAACGTATATTCATTTACGAAACAAGAAACGAATGAAATTTCATTATCTCGAAATCATATCGATGAAAATGATCGTGTTTTAATTATCGATGACTTTTTAGCAAATGGTCAGGCTGCTTTAGGTTTAATGAGTTTAGTAGAGCAAGCAGGAGCAAGTATTGCAGGAATTGGTATTGTTATTGAAAAAGCATTTCAAGATGGAGGAAAGAAGCTTCGTGAACAAGGAGTTCGTGTTGAGTCACTAGCAGAAATTGCATCACTTGATAACGGCACAGTTACATTTGTACAGCAAGAAACTGCGGAGGTGAAATAAACGATGAAGCAACATCCATTTAAAATCGCATCGCTTGGTATGCAGCATATGCTTGCGATGTATGCTGGCGCAATTATCGTTCCGCTTATTGTGGGCGGCGGACTTGGTTTAAATCAAAAAGAGTTAACATATTTAGTCTCAATTGATTTATTAATGTGCGGCGTTGCGACGATTTTACAAGCATTATCAAATCGCTTTTTCGGCATTGGACTTCCCGTTGTACTTGGTTGTACATTTACAGCGGTTGGGCCAATGATTGCAATCGGGAAACAATACGGTGTGTCTTCTATTTATGGAGCGATTATTGCTGCCGGGTTATTCGTTGTTATTTTTGCGAAATTATTTGGAAAGCTTGTAAAACTGTTTCCACCTGTTGTAACAGGATCTGTCGTTACCGTAATTGGAGTTACACTTGTTCCAGCAGCGATTAATGATATGGCTGGGGGAGTAGGAAGTAAGGATTTCGGTAGTCTTGAGAATTTAGCGTTAGCATTTGGTGTATTATTATTTATCATCATTATGTATCGTTTCTTTGACGGGTTTATTCGTTCAATCTCTATTTTACTAGGTCTATTGTTCGGTACAATTGTTGCAGCGTTTATGGGGAAAGTAAGTTTGCAAGCGGTTGGAGAAGCGGATTGGTTCCACGGTATTCAGCCATTTTACTTCGGTACACCAACATTTGAATTAACGCCAATTATTACGATGATTTTAGTTGCTTGCGTAGGGATTGTAGAAGCAACAGGTGTATATTTCGCATTATCTGATATTTGCAATAAAAAGATCGGTGAAAAAGAATTAACAAAAGGCTATCGAGCAGAAGGATTAGCGATGGTGTTAGGTGGTATTTTCAACGCCTTCCCATATACAACATACTCTCAAAACGTAGGACTTGTTCAATTAACTGGAGTAAGAAATCGCGTTATTATTTATACTTGTGGTGGTATGTTAATCGTTCTTGGGTTCATTCCAAAAATCGCAGCTATTACAACTATTATCCCGAAATCAGTACTTGGCGGTGCAATGTTAGCGATGTTTGGTATGGTAATGGCATATGGTATTAAAATGTTAAGTAGCGTTGATTTTGGTAAACAAGAAAACTTATTAATCGTTGCATGTTCTGTCGGGATCGGACTAGGGGTTACTGTCGTTCCTACATTATTCTCACAACTTCCTGAAAACATTCGTATTTTAACAGATAACGGAATTGTACTTGGAAGTGCGTCAGCAGTACTTTTAAATATCGTATTTAATATGGTGCCGCAGCGTAAAGTGAAAGTAAAAGAAGAGCCAGTGTCGATGCAAAGTGCAGTAAGAGAAGCATAAAAAAGCAAGGTCTCGTTATGAGACCTTGCTTTTCTTTTTAAGTGGCATCATTTTCCCGTAAGTACCAAGACGCCAAATGTACTCAAGTGGCCCGTATTGATAACGTGACAGCCACCAGCGGCTAATAAAGATTTGTAACGTATAGAAACTAATGCAAAATAGAGGTCCTACCCATAATGGAGCAAGATAATCATTTTTGAACAATAGTCCGAATACAAGTAACGTAACAATTGTATGCGAGATGTAATTTGTTAACGCCATTCGACCAACATATTGGAATGGTCGTAATAATGTTTGCCATTTTTCTTTCTGTAATAAACGCATAAGTGTGAAAATGTAGAAGATGAATAATGTTTTTCCGCTAAACATTGCAAGTCCTTGCATATAAAGTGGTTCATATGACGATGTTGATAAGAAATAACGAACCATAAAGAACCAAAACGGTAATGTTAAAACGAACATAATGATTTGCCATTTTTTTAGTTTCGGATCTAACTCTTTCGTACGACGGAAAATGTCTTTTTTACCAGCGTATAAACCGAGTAAAAATAATCCGAGTGTTTCTGGGAGCATTGAAATATTTAGCCCTATTCCATTAGCATAAAATGTATGGAAACGATTTTGTATTTGTGACATCCAGTCTTCAAGTGGCATGATTGGTAAGGATAATCCAAGTTCATCCTTTGGCATGAAGGCAATACCAATACTAGCAATTAGCATAAGAAATTGAAAGATACTTAATAAAACGATTGCCCATATTAAAATGGTACGAGGTTCTCTCTTATAAAATAAAAATAAGAAAAATCCAGCGATTGCATAAGTATGTAAAATGTCTCCGTCCCATAAAAGAACGTAATGTAAGAAACCAAATAATAATAAAATAAGTAAGCGGCGAACAAATAAAGTTTTTGGGCGATCTGTTTTCGCTTCAGCACGAGTCATAAAAATGTAAAAGCCTAGGCCGAATAAAAATGAAAAGATTGTATAAAATTTTGTTTGAATAAACATATCGTAAAATAGACGGATATAGCTATCTAGCCCCTCATAAACTCCTGAAAGATCGCGTGAGTCAATCCCAGCGATAACAGGCCAGTTAACAAGAAAAATACCTAGTACAGCTATTCCTCTAATAATATCGATGGAATGTATCCTCTCGCCTTGTGAAATATTTTGTGTCATTATTTTCCTCCTTGTTAAGTAATTCCCTTTTATTATACAAAATGTAAAGAGGAGGGTATATAGGTAATTTCCAATTTTTAAAACTGTTAAGATATGTATTATGAGATATAATAAGAGTGCACAACAAGTTTTAACCTTCTTCAAAACAGGCAGTAAAGCTCCTTTCTATAAGGGGCTTTCTTTATGAAAAGTATTGATAATGATTCTCTTTAATGATAAAATGTATTCAAAAGTGATAATCATTATCAAAAAAGGTTGGTGCATGAGTATGGTATATGCATTAGTAGCAGGTACAGTCGCTGTATATGCAGTTATTGCAAAGTATGTTTTAAATGGAGTAGGAACAGCAAAATGAGTGATATGACATAAAATCCCTTTCATTTGTAAAAAGAATGAAAGGGATTTTTTATTTTTAATGAGAATATGCTGAAAATTTAGTATGATAGTAAAGTGAAACTGTAATCGATGAGGGGATGTATTTCCTGATGATTATGAGCTCGCAAATGGTGGGAAAAAGTATATACATCTTGGATAAAGGGGAACAAGGGGATGACAAACATAGTACAGACAAACGGTATGAAAAAACTTGTTTGTTTTTATGAAGAGTGGCAAAAACACGGCGATGCAGAGAATAGTGTAAAGTTGTTTGAGGTGATTCAAAAATATAAACAAGAGCAGCTTATGATAGCGTTCTGCGGTCACTTCTCTGCAGGGAAATCAACGATGATGAATCATCTATATAAAGCGCAGTTGTTACCAACAAGTCCAATTCCGACAAGCGCTAACGTTGTCAAAATTGAAAAAGGAATGGATCGTGTTGTTGTAACAGTTAAATCTGGAGAACAGTACGAATATGATGGTGCATATTCAGCTGAAGAATTAAAACAAATTTGTAAAGACGGTGATGAGGTAATTGGTGTTCATATTTATCGGTATGATGCGCCAATTCCTGAGGGTGTTATGTTAGTTGATACACCAGGTATTGATTCAACAGATGATGCCCATCAATTAGCGACAGAATCAACGCTGCATCTAGCAGACGTAATTTTTTATATGATGGATTATAATCACGTCCAATCGGAAGTGAATTTACAATTTGTTAAAGAATTGAAACAACGTAATAAAACGGTTTATCTCGTTGTAAATCAAATAGATAAACATAAAGAAAATGAATTATCGTTTGAGGATTATAAAGATAGTGTAAAACAATCGTTCTCTAACTGGGATATTGAAGTAGATGGAGTGTATTATACGTCATTACGAATGATGAACCATACGCATAATGAAATTGGAAGCTTAGAAACATTAATTATTTCTATTATGAAAGAAAAAGTGCAGTATGTAAGAGATGGAATGGAGCGAGAAACAGAATATTTAATGGGGGAACATTTCTCGTTTATTCTTTCAGAAAATGAAAAAGCTCTTTTGAAATATGAGGAAGAGCTAGCATCGCCGCTTTCTATTTCAGAGATAGTTGAAAAGAAAGAAGAGCTAACGGAAACTAAACAACGCGAGGTTAGTAAAGAATCTCATGTGAGAAACGAATTTATAAAAGGCTTACAAGCTATATTAGATAACGCATATTTAATGCCATTTGAAACGAGAGAACTGGCAAATGCGTATTTAGAAACGAAATTAACTAAATTTAAGGTCGGTTTGCTGTTTGCGAAAGGAAAGACGGAGCAAGAAAAACAGAGACGTTTAGATGCTTTTTATTCTGCTTTGCAAAAGACTGTTGAAACGCAACTTGATTTTCATGTGAAAGAATTTATTGTTGCCTTCTTAAAAGAAGAAGGATTGTTCACAGAGGAAATTGGGAAAGACATATATGCTTTAGAAATTGCTTTTGGACCAGAAATGTTAGCTGAAGTCATTAAACAAGGTGCAGGTTTCACAGGTGATTACTTACTTCTTTATACAGCGGATGTAGCGAATGAACTGAAGAAACGTTATTTTACAAAAGCGCAGCAAATTTTTGATAAAAGTGCAGTCGTTTTAAAGCAAAAGGTGAAGGAAGCAGTTGCACGCATTGAAGAAGAGATTGAAAAATATACGATGTTGCAAACGGCAAAAGAAACGCAATTGCAATACAGTAACAATTTAGAGACATATGAAAGTTATTTGCAAAATGTTTGGCACGAGCGTGTTGCTACACCAGAAGGATTGCAAATAGAGGAGATATTGCAAAGTAAAACACAAATTGTTAGTGAGAAATTCACACTACAAGAGCAGGAAAGCGTAAACGATAACGTAATGGCTCGTGAGGAAGAGATAAAAGGAACGGCAGCTTTAAATATTCAGCGTATATTAGAGAAAGTGAAGAAAGCTGAAACGATATTAGAGCCATTGCCAGCGCTGAAACATGTACAACAAGAGGTAATAGAAAAAAGGCGTCGTGTGGAAACGAAACAATTTACAGTAGCATTATTCGGAGCTTTTAGTGCTGGGAAATCATCATTTGCCAATGCATTGCTTGGTGGGAATGTACTTCCTGTATCACCAAATCCGACGACGGCAACGATTAATCAAATTTTGCCGGTTACAGAGGAAAAACCACACGGAACAGTAATGGTTCAATTCAAATCAAAGCAAGCTCTATTAGAAGATATGAAAGCTGTTTATAAGTTGTTTCATTATGAGATTACTACGTTAGATGAAGCGTTAGCACAAATTGATAAAGTTATGAAATATCCTTCACCAACTGGGAAGCAAAAAACAACATTTAGCTTTTTACGAGCGGTACAAAAAGGGTATGATACGGTTTCTGCTCATTTAGGGGAGCAAGTACAAGTTACATTAGAAGAGTTTTCTGATTATGTAGCGAATGAAGAAAAATCATGTTTTGTTGAGTACATGGAGCTTTATTATGATTGTGCTTTAACAAGGCAAGGAGTAGCGCTTGTAGACACACCTGGAGCGGATTCTATTAACGCCCGCCATACGGACGTTGCGTTCCAGTATATTAAAAACGCAGATGCTATTTTATTTGTAACGTATTATAATCATGTGTTCTCTCGTGCTGACCGTGAATTCTTAATCCAACTTGGTCGTGTAAAGGATACTTTTGCACTTGATAAAATGTTCTTCTTAATTAATGCGGCCGATTTAGCAGAGTCTGAAGAAGAACTTGAAATGGTAAAAGGTTATATCGCAGACCAGCTACTGCAATATGGTATTAGAAATCCGCGTTTATTTGCAATTTCAAGTTTATGTGCACTTGAAGAGAAGCAAGGAAAGAATATTGAAAAAGAGAAGTACGGTATTTTACAAAACTCTGGGATTGCTAAGTTCGAGGAATCATTTACATCCTTTATGATGAGAGATTTAATGCTCGTATCTGTTCATGCTTTATATGGTACATTGCAAGGAGCAGATCAGCTTTTAGTAAATATGATAAACGGTGCAAAGCAGGGGAATGAAGAGAAAGAGAAGCAAACGAAAAAATATGAAGCAGAGCGTGATCAGCTACTTCATATTATTTCATCATATAGTGTGCTTGCTGAAGAGCAGGCGATGCAAAATGAAGTGAAAGAATTGCTTTATTACGTGCAACAGCGTCTATTCCTACGCTATAACGATGTGTTTACTGAATTTATTAATCCAGCATCGCTGCGAACGGATGGGAATGTGAAAGTGCAGTTGCAACAGTGCGTTATGGAATTAGTAGCATTTATTCAGCATGATTTACTACAAGAAATGCGTGCGACATCATTACGCCTTGAGAAATGGATAGATGAAGCGATGAAGCGTGCAAAGAATGAAATTGTGGTGAACTGTAAAGTAGAAAATGAATCAATTTCTATGAGTGGAACAGTGGATTATGAATATAAAGATATTGCACATAAAGAACCGTTCCCTTCAGTTGAAATAAAAGATTTCAAAAAAGCACTGGCGCATTTTAAAAATGAAAAAAGCTTTTTTGAAAAAAATGATAAAGCTTTCATGCAAGAAGAGGCTAAAGTTGTATTAGAGCCTTTCGTATCAAACTATGTAGCTGATGAAAAAGATTTATTTGTTCATCATTATAAGCAAGAGTGGGATTTGAAATGGAACTTATTCCAAAAAGTGATGCAGCAAGATGTGATGAATTATTATGAAAGTGTATTATTTGCATTGGCTGAAACAATTGATGTATCACTATATGAACAAAGTAAAGAACAATTGCAAAAGCAGTTAGTAGAGATTGAAAAAGAAATTTATGTGATATAGTCGTTATGAGAAAAAGATTCGTTCAATTTTCTTTTGCAATACTGTATCTAAAGATTTGACAAACCCAGCAAATTCATCGGTAGAAATCATATGAGTAAGAACGAGGCGTCTGCCGTCTGGTGTTTCACCGCATAAGACGAATGAAGAAAATTCATATGTTTTGTTTTCTACTACTAATTTTGGATAGGAATACGTGTCGCTTTTCTTCTTCTTTCCATCAATAGAGATGACGTTGCACTTTTTCTCATTGTTGTCCATGGTGAATCCCTCCTTTCTATTATTTATGGTAGACAAGGAGGGTTTAGAACAATAGAGAAAGGGGAGTTTTTTATGTGTGTAGTAATAGAGTATATTTCGAAAGAAGTTATACCGAAGCCTTTATTATTGCTTGCTGATCCGAGTGAGGAGCAAATTGATGCATATGTACAAAGAGGGAAAACATATGTAGCTAAGCAAGAGGAGAGAGTTGTCGGTGTATATGTTCTTTTGGAAACAAGGCCGAAGACGATGGAAATTATGAATATTGCGGTTGTAGAGCATTTGCAAGGAAAAGGGATTGGAAAGCAGCTATTAAGTCATGCTGTAGAAACTGCTAAAGGATATGGTATGTCAAAACTTGAAGTTGGTACGGGTAATTCTAGTGTTTCACAACTTGCTTTATATCAAAAATGTGGATTTCGTGTTTTTTCTATTGATTTTGATTACTTTTCAAAGCATTATGAAGAAGAGATTATTGAAAATGGGATTGTATGTCGTGATATGATTCGGCTTGCAATGGAATTGAATAAGAACGTATAACTTATTTAGGGGGAAGAGAAGATGGAAGTACATAAAGCAATTACAGCACATTCTCGTAAACAAAATGAAAGTGTAAAAGCATGTTTACAATTAGATGCGCAGCGTGAAGCAGCTATTGAAGCAGCCGTATCTCTTGCGTCAAAGGGGAAAGAATTTTCGGTTGATATCATTAATGTTGTAACAAAGCAAATTAATGATCTTGCAAAAAATGGTGTTACACTGCAGCGTAAATTTGTTACAGAAGAAATGGTTATGGAGTATGTAAGTCGTTTGCAAGAGAAAGAAGGTCGTTAAAGATGATAGTTACAGTCGAATGGTTACGTGAGCATATAGAAGATGAGAATGTCCGTATAATCGATTGTCGTTTTGATTTAGCGAATCCTAATTGGGGTAGAGAAAAGTATGAGGAAGAACATATTCTTCATGCGTTATATTTTGATTTGAATTTAGATTTATCAAGTCCTGTAACAGAACATGGTGGTCGCCATCCATTGCCGGATATTGAGGAGTTTGCAGACAAGCTTTCACAAGCTGGTATTGATGAACATACGACAGTAATTGCATATGACAGTCAAGCGGGTGTAAATGCTTCTCGTCTCTGGTGGTTATTAAACTATGTAGGACATGAGAAAGTATATATATTAGATGGTGGATTTCCAGCTTGGAAAGAGAATGGACTACCGATAACAACGGAAATTCCTGTTGCTATACGAAAAACATTCAAAGCAAATGTACAAGATCATATGCTTGTAACGATGGAAACGGTGAGAGAGAATATTCATACAGGTGCAGATGTTACGTTAATTGATTCTAGAGAGCCAAAACGTTATGCTGGTGTAGAGGAACTAGTTGATCCAAAAGCAGGACATATTCCGACAGCAGTAAACTATTTTTGGAAGGATGGAATTGTACAATCAGGACAATTTAAGAATGAAGCTGGGCAACAAGAACGATTCCGAAATCTTTCGAAAGATAAGGAAACAATTGTATATTGTGGTTCTGGTGTTACAGCCTGTCCAAATATCCTTGCATTGAAATTAGCTGGATTCCAAAATGTTAAATTGTATGCGGGTAGCTGGAGTGATTGGATTTCTTATCCAGAAAATCAAATTGCAAAAGAAGAAGATTAATCACTTGCATGCAAAAATAATTTGTATTAAAATAAGGTCACAAGCAAGAAATTGCTCGAAAAACTTTGTATTTTACACATTGGAAACAATGTGATAATATAACGACAAGTAAATAATACATCCTGCGGTGTACGTAACTTATTTATGTCTAAAACCGATGTTAGTTATACGGAAGCTCAATATTTAGCGACCATCATCAAGCCTTCCTTGTGGAGGAAGATGTACGGTAACTGTGAGGGCATCCACCTGCGAGTAGCGGGTTTTTGGACATTTACGAGGAGCGGCACGTGCGGGGGTCTTATTTCAACTAACATTATATAAAATTCCTACGGTGTACGTAGCTTATGCATGTCTTAAACCAATAAGTTTAATATGGAAGTTCAATATTTAAATGTAGCTAACATGCCATCTTTTTAAGAAGGAAGTTACAAACATTTGTGAGAGCATCCACCTGTGAGAGCAGGTTTATGGACATCTAGAGAGAACGGCATATGTGGGGCTATATAAAAACCTTACGTTTTATACGTAAGGTTTTTTTGTTGCATAAATATATCTATTTTATCTGGATTCACCTGTGAAGTTTCCATAATAAATATAGCACTTTCTATCTTCATCAATCTCTCTTGAATCTAAAGCGAACTCCATATGCATGCCGTCGCGCTGAATATATATAAGGTCTGAATGAAGAGATGGCAAAATTTCTTCATAGTTCCATACATCTTTCCGATCTATTATGCTTGAACTCGTTTCACTTAGTTCTCTAACCTCAAAACCGATGTGAGAGTATGTAGGATCTGAAGGGTCATTTGCAAACTCTTCTTTTTGAATATATATAACTGCTGTTCCGTCTGGATCTACTGAAGTAGCAGTAACAACATATGTATTGTTATCTTTTATAAAATATTCACACGTCATGCGCGCGATGATTTCAGAATTAGAAATATTTGCGTAGTTCCATAAAGCAGGGTAGCCTTTCGTTTCATCATTAAGTCGATATTCTAAGCGCATTTTATCCGATACGATAAACTTAACTAAATCTATACAATTCAATCAAATTTACACAAGTTAGTGCTTCATCGTGTTCTCGCAACCCCGAAGGGACGAGGGGTATAACACTCCACACGAGGCAGTATCGTTACCTCCTATTATCAAGCTTTTATTTTACCCATCTTGATAAATTTATCGATGCATTTACATCCCTATCGTGATGGCTATTGCATGAAGCACAACACCACTCACGTATTTTTAAACTCCACTGTCCTTCTGGTTGAACTGAATGGTCGTATTTAACTCCGCAACATGAGCAAATCTTGCTTGAAGCGAACCATTTATCAGCTTTTACATACGCAATGCCATACTTCTCACACTTGTATGATAAACATTGAAAGAAGAAGTTTAATTTTTGAAATGAAAATGCTTTCGATAGTTTTTTGTTTTTTAACAAGTTTGAGATAGATAAGTCTTCCACAACAATCCTCATTGGTTTGGTTTTCACCAATTTCGCTGTTGCTTGATGGATATGGTTATTTCGGATATTCGTAATTTTCCTAGATAACCGCAGGTGCTCAGCTTTCGCTTTTTCATATCCGGCAGATTGAATTTTCACACCTTTTTTTAATCTCCTAGACATATCTCTTTGAGCTGACTTTTTCCTTTTCAAAAGTTTTTTAACCTTAGCATCTTTGTTTATATTTCGTTCTTTCATACCATTAGAAGCTACAAAAAGCTCTTTTAAACCAACATCCACACCAATCGACTCATTGGCTAATTTTTGTAATTCAAAGTCTTCTTGGAACCCTACACTCATCCACCAGTGACGACCATCAAAGGTAACTCTTGGATTGGATGGTTTTTTATTTCTTGGTAGTTGTTGGCTTGTTTTCACTTCCCCAATGGACTGAATATGAACTACTTTTTTTCCTATAATCAGTCTTTCATAATTGGCATAAAATCCTTGGATTAAATCTTTTTTGGATTTATAAGAAGTGTGATAACCATTTTTGTACTTTTTGAACGAATTTTTTCTAGCCGTATCAAAATCTTTTGAAGCCTGTTTAGGAACTTGTGCATTGATGTCTTGTAACCACTCATATCTCTTTCGCTTCTTGATCTTTGTAAATCGTTTCTGTAAAGCTAACTGTGAAACAGATTTTCCAAATAGCTTATAGTATCTATCACTCATTCTTTTACAATAGTTATAAGCGAATCTTGCAGCGCCAGCATGGTTTCTAAGCACTTTTTCTTGTTCAGGCGTTGGAATCAGTCTAACTTTCTTCGCCAATATCATCAGAATGTAACTCCTTTAATGAAAGATTTGTTCTTCTGAATCGTAGCGTGTTCCACCAGCATTCTCCTGAGACTACTCGGATGCAAACCTGTTAATTCTGATACTTGACTAACTCGTGAAAATTTCATTATTATTCTCACCTCATTGAACCTAACATAGCACGTGTGTTCGGTATATTCAATGAGACTTAATAGATTTAATTATATTTATCTCGTTCAACTAAGGGCGCAATTCCTTAGCCAGTTCTCTTATGAACTTCTCATGTTTTCACATGAGCGCAGACTATATGTTTATCTACTTAAAGATAGAGGATTTTTCCACCACCATAGGCTTGTGATGTACTCTCGTCAGTTATACGAGATAGTCGTTGAACGTTCATCTTATCCATTTTGACTTAGATGATTCGAGGCGGAAGACCCATTGTTCTAATGTTTAGGATTTAACCTTGCATCATCTGATTGATTTTTTCTGCTTTCGCAACATTCACGCTCGCCATTTCTAGCCACGTTGTAGTTCAATCAGCTTTAGGGATTGCCCGCAGTTAACCCTCACTACTAGCCAATCACTTGACTAGCAGGGCTTACTGATATATTTAATTAACTTTCTTTATAATTGGTTAAATAAATCGTAACAGTTAGTTACCCTCTTCTTCCTTTTTCTTCTACTTTATCATGCTATCTTATATAATAGGAATAGAATTTAAAAAGGGGAGTGCGAAGGTGACAAAAACGAAATGGCTAGTAGGTGGTGTCGTAACGTCTTTAATGACTGGCACCTTATTTGGCTGCGCACAAGATCTTCCCCCAAAACCGAATGATAATAGTTGTTCAGATTGGGATTGGGATGATGAACTTGGGGTATGGCAGTGTGATGATAGTAGGTCAGGTTATCGTGGGCATTATTTTTATGGTGGGAGTTACTATCAAAATAAATCCACTTTTAAAAATTCATCGGCGTTTAAATCTTATCAATCGTCTGCGGAATTTAAAGGTGGAATTGGAAGCGGTTCAAAGGGAGGATTTGGGGGCTAACATATGTCGCAATACATAAGGGATCGAAAAGAGTTTTATTCGAAATATCCGAATTTTTGGTCGGATTTATATGAATGTGAGTATAGTTTGTTTCATATTTTCTCTATAACAAATCAGACTATGAAACAATTGCAATTAGCAACTGAACGAATGGGGAAAATATTTTTTAAGACTGCTAAACTTTTGCGGAATTTAAGTGACGAACAGCTTCTTGAACTTGGGTATCCTCCTGCAAGCTTATCGTTTATTAGAATGAAAGGATTATATCCTGAATCTGTTATTTCACGATTTGATTTCGTTTTAACAAGTGATAACCACATTAAAATGCTTGAGTTTAATAGTGATACACCAACTTTTATTATGGAATGCTTTCAAATGAATGGAAAAGTTTGTGGAAAACTAGGCTATGATGATCCAAACTTGGGTCAAGAACGATTACTATCTTCTGGTGTTACAAAGGCCGTAATGGAAGCGACAAAGGGAATAGATAACCCAAATGTTGTTTTTACAGCACATCATGAACATATTGAGGATTGGAATACGACTATGTATTTGAGTCAGTTATGCCATGTTGAAAATAAAGTAGTGCCAATGTCAGAACTTAGAATTACAAAAGATGCTTTAGTGGATAGGGATGGAGTACAGATTGATATTTTATATCGCCAAACATATCCGATAGAAGATTTAATTGAGGATCAAGATCCTGAAACAGGAGACTTCGTAGGTGTGGAACTGTTGCAACTTGTAAAAGCTGGAAAGCTTTTTATAATAAATCCTTTGTCAGCATTTTTGCTTCAGCCAAAATCAATTCAGTGTCTTATTTGGGGGTTAGCAGAAGAAAAGGCCTTTTATACAAATGAGGAACAACAGTGGATTAAAGAATATATGTTACCTACATATTTAGAACCAGATTTATTTTTAGGAAAAGGCTCTTTCGTTCAAAAACCTTCATTTGGTAGAGAAGGAGACACAATTACCGTTCGCGATAAGGACGAAAATATTATGATTCAAAATGCACACCAAACGTATAAAGCGTCACTGCCGATATTTCAAAAGTATACAGAACTTCCAGTCGTATCTTTGGAAACAGAGAAAGGGATGGAGAAACTGTCGTATGTGTTTGGTTCGTTTTTAATTGCTGGAAAAGCGAGTAGTATCGGTATTCGCGCTGGGGAAAAAATTACGGGGAATGAATCGTACTATTTACCGGTAGGTATAAAAAAGGAGGAAAGTATATGATTAATTTTTTATTATATTTAGCAGTAACACTGGGCCTTTTATGCATTGGTCTGTTCCTCATGGAAGTGACAACGAAAGTAAAAGAATTTAAGTTAATGGCCCAAGGAAATAAGGCGGTAAGCTATGTACTTGGAGGACGATTACTTGGGTTAGCTATTGTTTTATATTCGACAGCAGCTAATTCCATTTCACTTCTTGATATGGTTTCGTGGGGAGCCGTTGGGATTTTGGCTCAAATTATCGTCTTTTATTTAGCTGAGTGGCTTACACCACGCTTTAATATAAACAAAAGTCTTGAAGAAGATAATCAAGCAGTCGGTCTTTTTCTTATGTTTTTATCGCTTTCCATTGGGATTGTAATTGCTGGTTGTATAACTTATTAAAACCTTTACGTTTAGACGTAAAGGTTTTAATTTTATATACGTTAGTTCGCCATACTTTTCGAAAAAATTGTAGGCTACTGTTGACATCTATTTTAAATAAGAGTAACATTTTCTATGTAATAAAAATAAGTCTCTGTTAGGTGAGGCTCCTGTATAGAGAAATGCTACTGCCCAAAAATGTCGAGAGACGCCAATGGGTCAACAGGAATGATCGAATTAAGGTTTTTCTTAACGTAGCTGGTAATGTACCTATGCTATACAGTGCTAAAACTCGGCGAGGGAGAGGTCCGTAGATTTCTAATTGTTTAGGAATCGTTTATTTGTGTATGCCAAGACCTTTACTCTTTTCAGAGTAAGGGTCTTTTTGTTACAAATCTATGAGTAACTTCATAGTATAAACTATAAAATTAAACGAGGAGGTGAGGAGCATGTCAAATTCTGACTCGGTTCCGTTACCCATATACTTCAAATCAAAAATATATGATGTAGGCAGGAAACGACTTGTTCCTCCCTCTATATTTATCATAATGTAGCGTTTATATGCATGTTTAAGCGCTAAACACTGTTACGGTAAAGTGGATAAATTGAGAAACAAAGCGTTTCTTCCTATGTTGTACAGGAGGAGACGATAATATGTTATATGCAAACAAAACTGTGGGTAACACGTCATATAAATTAAGTAAAAAATCAATGAAAGAACAAACAATGCTTCAAAAAAATAAAGATTTATTAATTGAAATCGCAACGAGAGATGTGAAATCTGTATTTGCGTATTTTAAAACAACAAGAGACGGATTATCTATGAAAGAGGCACAAAAACGCATTCAAGTATACGGCCGAAACGAATTAATTTCAAAAAGAGCGCGTATTGCGGAAGTAATGATGAAGCTAAGTGGAATGATTCCAGGTTTTTCAAAACAACATGTGCGTGATGGATTACAATGTGAGAAAATTACTGTGTCTCGAGTAGAATGTTCTAGTGTAACAGGTTTAAACGGTGAATTAAAAATGATGAATGTGCCAGTACAAGAGCTTGTTCCTGGGGATATGATTTTTCTTTCAGAAGGTGATACAGTACCAGCAGATGTACGTATCATTTACGCGAATGATTTATTAGTAAATGAATCCGTGCTAACAGGAAAAGATGCAATTATTGAGAAATTTGAAAGTTGCTATCACCTTGAGCGTAAACGATTTATTCCTTTAAAACGAATGAAAGACTATAATCCACTTGAACTTGAAAACGTATGTTTCAAAGGGACTCATATTGTTGGCGGAAATGCAAAGGCTGTAGTTGTTTCGACTGGGAAAAATACGTATACAGGAATTCTTCATACTTGTTGTAGTAGAACGTCTTAATGTGTAAATGATGCTAAATATACAAAAACAATGTATAATAGACAAAGTTGAAAAAACGTAGAATGGTAATCTATTTATATAACCTTACGTGATGACGTGGGGTTATTATTTTTTTGGTAGGAGAGGGATTATGAAAAAAGTATTATTAGTTGATGGTATGGCACTATTATTTCGTGCTTTTTACGCAACAAGTGTCTACGGACAATTTATGAAACGACAAGATGGTACCCCTACAAATGGGATTCATGGTTATATGAAACATTTATTAACAGCTATGCAAGCAATTGAACCGACACATATCGTAACATGCTGGGATATGGGTAGTACGACATTTAGAACAGAATCGTTCTCGAATTATAAAGCGAATCGTGTAGCGCCGCCTGAAGAATTAATTCCGCAATTTGATTTAGTTCAAGAAATGACTGCGAAATTGTCTATTCCAGTTATCGGTATGAAAGGGTATGAAGCGGATGATTGTATCGGCACGCTTGCAAAACAATACTGTAATGAAGCGGAAGTGTATATTTTAACAGGTGATACGGATTTACTTCAGCTTGTTGATAAGAACGTTACAGTAATGCTCTTGCGCAAAGGAATCGGAAATTACGAATATTACACACCAGAGAAAATCATGGAAGAAAAAGGCGTAGAGCCGTGGCAAATCGTGCATGCGAAAGCATTCATGGGAGATACGAGCGATAATTACCCAGGTGTAAAAGGTATCGGGGAAAAAACAGCGTATAAATTGATTCAAGAGCACGGAACAGTAGCAACTGTACTAGAAAATGTAGCATCATTAACGAAAGCGCAGCGCACAAAGATTGAAAGTGATTTAGAGAACTTAAATATTTCATTACAATTGGCACAAATTCATTGTGAAGTTCCAATTTCATGTTTACTAGAAGAAGGATTACACACAATGGATGAAGAAAAACTTAGATTCGTTTGTGAAGAAATGAATTGGGGAAGACCTGAAATATTAATCAATATGCTATAAATAGTTTTGAAAGAGGGGTGTTATATAAGTCAAACTTTGACTTATGTAACACCCCTCTTTTTGTTTTTACGAACAGTATCGTAGTAAATAAAATTATATCGAACTCAATTTTAAATATATAAATGTTTCGACAAAATATATTGATAGAAGTTGATGACAATAGCAACTTTTATAATGAAATGAAGCAATTTCAAAATGGTTTTAGGATGATCACATTTTTGTATGTTCACAAAGTTGTCAGAAAATAAATGAAATTTTCATATGAAGTTCAAATGGAATTCACAACAATCAATTATTATAAGGGCACACAGATAATTCCTTATCTTTTATATAGACCATCCCCCAAGGAGGACAATGAAAATGAGAAAAAAAGTGAGAAAATCTTTTAAACAATTATTAATTGAAAATAAACAATCACTATTAAATAATAAAGAAAATATGAAAGAAATTGAAGAGAGAATTGAGAAACGACATGTAGCATATAGTGCTGCTAGCAATTGATAATTTTGCTTATGAAAAAAGCTTGTAGTTTGGATACTATCCAAACTACAAGCTTTTTCTTTTTTATTACTTCCACCAAATCCAAGCCCAAAAGTAATTTCGTATATTTCGAGGAGTAACGCGTATAAAACGTTCACCGTTAAAGAAGCAATTTAAATTTGGAAGTGTTTCATCTGGATTTTCTGAAATAAAAGAGACGATGTTTTCGTTGCTTGTAACGGTTACTGTAATTGGTGGATCGGTAGGCGAGACTTGAAGTTGTAACGAAATATTCGCCGTGTTTTTGAATTCATTATTAACAGGTGGACTTATCACTTGTACTGTGAATAATACGATAATTGTTTCGTTTGGTTCCAAATTAGTAGCGACTAGGAAACCGATATTCGGATTCGCTAGTGGAGAGCGTTCGCTGTTAATAAAGACAGTGCCGTTCATAAATTGTAAACCTAGTGGAATGGTATCTTGTAATGAAACATTTGAAAGTGAAATATCAGAAGTATTTGTAATACGCACCGTATAATCAAAATATTGGTTTAAATAAGCTGAGCTGACGGAAGCGTTTTTTACTACTGTTGCAGTTATAAATTGAACTGGTATGCGTACAATGTTTGAATTAACAATGAAAGTAATAATCGGGTCTTGTGGTGTCAATTGGAAAGCTGCTGTAACTGTTGCGGAATTGACAATTGTATTGTTTGAAGGAATAGAAGTGACGAGAACTTTAAATGTTATCGTTGATACAACATCTGCAGGTAAAGCGCCGATGTTAATACCAGTGTCTGGACGAACATTTGGAACCGGAGTACCGTTAATTGTTACGCTGTTTTCTATAAATGTTGTACCAGATGGAATGATATCTAGGACAGAAGTACTAATTGTAGGAATTGGTGAATGATTTATTACTTCCAATGTGAAAGTTATAGTATCACCTGTTGCTACGATAGATTTATCTGCTGTTTTTTCAATATGAACCATCGGATCAACTACTGTTGTTGTAACGGTATTTGTTTGCTTTGTAATTGTAATAGGCGGTTCATTCGGATCAATGGTAACAGTATAGGAAACAGAAGCATCGTTATTGATTGCAGATTGAAGAGTCGAAGGAGATATTGTTACTTGGAAAGTAATGATAGTAGATTCATTAGGAGCAAGGTTTCCTAATGTAATACCATTTTCAGGGTTTGCATTAGGTTGATTGATTCCGTTAATCGTAACGCTGCCCGTAACGAAGGTTGTATCTACTGGTGCCGTGTCTATGACAAGAAGATCTTCAATCGTTACATTACCGCTATTTGTAATTGTGATTGTATACGTTACAGTTTGACCAGGTAAGGCATTCGTTACATCAACAGACTTAATAGCAAAGACATTATCATTTTGGACAGTTGTTGTGACGGTATTTGTTGTAGTTGTATTCGTAACGGGTACGTTATTTGGATTGACTATATAGTTAAAGGTAGTAATTGCTTTGTTGTTGAGTTCATTTGGTGTTGGGATAGAAGTCACAGATACTTGGAATGAAGCGCTAGCGTTTCCGCCTACAATTATAGTGCCAATTGGTATCCCACTTACTGGACTAACTCCCGGAAGGGCATCTCCATTTACAATAACGCTATTTTCTATAAATGTAGTACCTTGAGGAATCATATCTTGAATGGTTACATCATTTGCTGCAACATTACCAGTTTGATTGAGTGTAATCGTATACGTTAACGTGTCACCGACTGTTGCAAATGCAAGGTTAACAGTTTTGTTACTATTTAAATTCGCGTGATTAATTGCTGTTACGGAAGCTGATGAAAGAATAGTTTCGGTAATAGGCGGTCGATTAGGTAACGTGTATTGGTATTCAATTGTACTCGTGTTAGAGATTGGATTGGTTTGTGGAATCGAAGTAACCCGTACTTGGAATAGAACAGTTGCTGTCGTATTAGGCGGAATGTTATCAATTTGTATCCCACTAACTGGATTGTCATTTGGACGAGCGGTGCCACTCACGATAACACTATTCCCTATAAAGCTCGTATTTGCTGGGATGATATCTGTAACGATAATGTTTTCAACTTGTATATTCCCATTGTTCGTGATGGAAATTGTGTAAGGGATAATCGTTTGTAGGTCAGCGTATTGGATAGGTGTTGTTTTTGTTGCAATTACATGAGCAGAAATAACTTCAGTGAAGGTAATGTTACTAGTCGATATTTGTTCTTCACCATTAATTGTATAACGGGAAGTGGATTGATTTTGAATACGACCGCTAGCTGGAAGAGCTAACACAGTAACGGAAAACGTGACTGGGATAGAAATGTTAGGAGCAATCGTTCCTACAAGTATACCAGTGCTTGGATTCGCGTTAAGCTGAGGAATATTATTTACTAAAACGCTACCGTCTATAAAGGTTGTTCCAACAGGAATATTGTCTGTAAATACAAGGGTAGTAGCATCTGCATTTCCTATATTCGTTAAAGTTGTTGTATAAGTTAAAATGTCACCAATCGTTACAGAAGTTAAATCAACAGTTTTCAGTGAAACGATATCAGCATCATTAATTTGGACGAAAGTAGTATTGGAAGTAGTAGATTTTTGAATTGGTACAAAGTCAGGATTGAAAATAAAGTCGTAGACGATGTTTGCAGTATTAGGCGTTGGATTTAAAGCTGGTAAATTCGTAACGGAAACTTGTAACGTTATTGTAGTCGCTTGCCCTGACGCAATATTAGGAATGAAAAAGCCGATATTCGGATCTGCTGCAGGAAGTACAGTGTTGTTAACTATTACACTTCCCGGAATAAATACTGTTCCATCTTCTATAGTATCTGTAAAAAAGATGGAGTTAGTTGTAGTAGATCCGTTATTTTGAATGAATACTGTATATTCAATGGTGTCATCAATATTAGCTAATACTTTATTAGCAGATTTTGTAGCGATAAGAATCACATCAATAAATTGTATATTTGTAGTATTGGAAGAGGTCGTTTCTGAAATTGGTGGCAAGCTTGGGTCTGGTTGATACTCATAGTGGATGACGGCGATATTATTAATGTTATTTTGAGAAGGTGCAGAGATTACATTTACTTGGAATGTAACGATAATTGTATTGTTTGGAAGGATAATATCAAGGGTGATTCCGGTAATTGGATTTTCGTTAGGTCTCGGTATGCCATCTACAAGGATGCTATTTGGAACGAATGTGGTGCCAGCAGCAATGGCGTCAATTAGGAGAGTATTTGTAATAGGTACTGTACCAGCGTTTGTAACTGCGACTGTATATGTGATGATTTGACCGATGCGTGTAATAGATCTGTTAGCGGATTTAATTGCACTAACATTTGCTGTACGGACTTCCGTGTTTACTGCATTTGATAACGATCTACGCTGAATAATTGGAGAACTAGGCTCAATTTGGTATTCATACGAAGTGTCTGAAATGTTAATGACTGTATTGCCAGGAGGTATACTTGTAAGTTGTACTTGGAATGAAATAGTGACTGTTTCATCTGGTTGTATCGTGCCAAGAGTTATTCCATTTTCAGGGTTCGCACCAGGCTGAATGACATTATTTATTGATAAGCTATCTTCAATGAATATAGTACCTTCTGGAATGTTGTCAATGAACACCGTATTGTTAGCTGGAACAGTTCCGATATTTTGTAGTGTATTTGTGTAGGTAATATTTTGCCCGATGGATACGAAAGTAACATCCGCCTGTTTAACGGAAATAATATTTGCATTTTGAAGTGATGTTGTAACGATATTAGAAGTTGCAGAGCGATTCACTGGGGGAGCTGTAGGAATACTTACATATTGGTAAGTTGCTGAAGATTGATTTACAATTTCTGTTTCAGTAGGTGGATTATTTGTTTGTACTTGAAATAGTATTGTTTTGGAACTGTTTGGTGTAATCGTTCCAATTGGTATTCCGTTTTCAGGATCTGCACCAGGCTGAAGTACACCGTTAATTGTGACGCTGTCGGGAACGAATGTAGTCCCAGCTGGAATCGAATCTGTAAAAACAATATTTATTGCGTCAACATTGCCGATATTTTTCACTTCAGAAATATAATGGATCGTTCCACCAATATCTACAGTTGTTGGATTGGATGTTTTTGTAATTGTCAATTGTGCTTGCACGAAATTTGTAATGACGATATTACTAGTGGAGGTTTCCGTAATAGGCGGTTGTCCTGGGTCTGGTTGAATTGTATATGTTGTATTGGATTGATTTGTAATCGATTGTTGCAAGAATGGATCGTTAATAAGAATTTGGAACGAAATAAGGTGAGTAGCGTTTGCTGCTAGGTTAGGCAAAGTAACACCTGCGTTTGGATTTGCACCAAGTATAGCTGTTCCGTTAAGTGTAAAACTATTATCTACGAATGTAGTCCCTTCTGAAATAGTATCTGAAAATATAAGATTAGTAGCTTGAATATTTCCGGTATTCTCTAGTGTTATCGTATAGGTCAAAATGTCACCTATTGTTGCTTGTTGTGCATTGACTGCTTTTAATGAAAGAACATTCGCATCCGAAATTTGTGTGAATGCTGGATTAGACGTTATTGTTCGAGAGATGATAGGAGCGGTTGGATCGGCGATAAAAGCATAGGCAATACGGGCTATATTAGAAATTGGATTCACGCTTGGAATGGATTGAACGATAACTTGGAATGTTATGGTGATAATGTCTGAAGGCACGATGGAGTTTAATGGTATCCCTACGTTTGGATCGGTACCTGGAGCTGAAACGCCATTAATGGTTACGCTATTCGGAATAAATGCAGTTCCTTCTGGGACCAAATCTGTTAAAGTAACTGTATTTGCAGTTGTATTCCCGTTATTTTGAACGACTACAGTGTAAGTGATTGTACCGTTAGTAGATTGTATGAGAGAATCTGTATTTTTAATTGCGGATAACGATGCATCAACGACAGCTGTACTAACCGTATTAGATGAGGAGGTTGCTGTAACTGGAGGTTGACTCGGATCGACAATATACGTGTAACTTGTAAGTGCTTGATTTATAATTGCTCCTTGCGATGGAATAGAGCTTGCAAGAAATTGGAACGTAATCGTAGCAGAATCACCTGGTGCGATAATACCAACTGGAATACCGAGAGTTGGACTTGCATCTGGAAGTGAAATCCCGTTGAGTGTAACACTATTTGGAACAAATAATGCTCCTTCAGGAACGCCGTTAATGAGTAATACAGAGTTTGCAGGGAAGTTTCCAGTATTCGTTAATATTGCTGTATAGGTAATGATATCTCCGATAGATACAATTGTTCGATTTGCCTCTAAAACAGTTGTAACAGTCGCGTTATTAATTTGTGTTGAAGCGCTATTAGAATTTATTGTGCCGGTAACAGGAGGAGCCGCCGGATCAACGATGAATGTGTATTGAATGGATGCAACGTTTGTAATTGGATTTGAAGGTGGAGTAGATGTAACTATGACTTGGAAAGTAACAGCTAAGGAACTACCCGCGCTAACGGTTCCGATGTTAACTCCGTTATTTGGATTTGCACCTGGAATGGTACTTCCATTTACAGCAAAACTATTTTCAATAAAGGTTGTTCCTGCTGGAATGAGGTCTGAGAAATTTACATTCGTAGCGTTTGTATTGCCGCTATTTTGAATTAAAACGGTATAAGTGATCGTGTCTCCAATATTTGCAAAGGCTATACTAGCAGTTTTTACAGCTGAAAGTATTGCTGAATTAATAGAAGTAACGAAGACATTCGTTTCCACGTTGCCAGGCTGAGCCTGTAATGCATTGCCTACGTTATATTGGAAGTTCACAAATCCTAAGTTTTGAAGTTCAGGAGTGAATGTTGTTGGATTGCTTACAATTTGAACTTGGAATATGATTGTTACAGTTTGATTTGGATTGATTGTATTTATGCCAACACCGTCGATGATAGAAGCGGATGGTAATGAAGTACCGTCAACAACAACTGATCCTGCAACAAATTGTGTCCATGATGGTAAAGGGTCTGAGAAAACAACGTTGTTAGCTGGAATATTTCCTGTATTCGTAATCGTAGTTGTATACGTAATCGTATCACCAATCGTTGCAAAAGCTTTATCTCCGATTTTAATCGTGTTTAAAATTGCACTTTCGATTTTTGTTGAAACAGTAGTAGAAGTAATGTTTTTTGAAACTGATGGATTAGCCGGATTAACGATATGTTGAAAGTTAACGCTAGCTTGATTGGTAATTGGATTTATAGGCGGGATTTCATCTGCGATAATATTAAATGCCACAATGACAGATTGGTTTGGCGCGATATCACCAATTGGGACGCCTGTAATGATATCTGCATTTGGGATGGTAGTTCCGTTAAGTGTAAAACTATTCGGTTCAAAGGAAGTTCCGTCTGGAATTAGGTCGGTAAAAATAACATTCGTCGCACTAACATTGCCGCTATTTGTAATCGTAACTGAGTAGACAATATCTTGCCCAATATCTACTGTTTGCACATTTGAATTTTTTTGTGCAGTAAGGATAGCGCTATTAACTTGTGTTGTCGTTGTATTAGATTGATTGGAAGTCGAAATGAACGGCTGATCTGAATCAACAATATAACGGTAATTGGTAAGAGCCGAATTAGAAATAGGATTGTTGATTGGGAGGGTTGAAACGATGGCTTGGAATGTGACAATTGATGTATTTCCACCATTAATTGCACCGATATTTACACCAGTAGATAAATCAGCGTTTGGAATGGTTTGCCCATTAACTGTGAAACTGTTTGGAACGAAACTTAAATTGCTATCAAGTATATCGATAACTGTAACATCAGTTGCAGCCACATTCCCGGTATTAGGAAGGTTAAGTGTAAATGTTATTGTATTACCAACATCCGCAAAAGTAAGATTTGCTGTTTTTGTACTTATAATAGTAGCGTTGTTTATTTGAAGAAGCGTAGTGTTGGAAGTAGCTGAACTTGATACTGGAGGATTAATAGGATCAACAGTAAACTCATATGTCGTTGATGCAGTATTCGGTGCTGGATTAATAGGTGGAATGCTGTTCACTGTAACTTGAAAGACGATACTATATATTTCATTTGGTGGAAGTGCTGCAAGTAATACACCTGTATTTGGATTCGCGTCAGGTTGTAAAACACCATCAACAGTTAATGTGTTAGGAATAAATGTGAGTCCACTCGGTAATACATCTGTGAATACAATGTTGGCTGCATCTGTATTTCCTATATTTGAAATAGAAGTAGTGTAAAAAGCAGTTTGCCCGACATCTGCAAAAGAGACACTTTCATTTTTTATCATGGATAGTATTGCTTCTTTAATTTGTGTTGAAACAGGATTACTAATGGAAGTTTCTGGATCAGGCGGTGAGACTAATTGATACGATGTTGATGAGAAATTTACAATTTGGTTTTCGGTTGGTAATGACGCCACGTTTACTTGGAATGAAACAGTTACTGTAGACCCAGCTGTTATAGGCCCAATATTTACTCCGTTCGATGGGTCCGCACCACTTTGAGAAACCCCGTTAATAGAAAATGAGTTTGCAATAAATGTAGTTCCGCTCGGCATTGTATCTGAGAAAATAACATTTTGTGCGGATGAGTTTCCATTGTTTGTTAAAGTAACAGTATAGGTGAGTGTGTCTCCAATACGACTAAAGGATTTATCGACTTGTTTTAATGAAAGAATGGTAGCTGTGTTAATTGTAGTGAACACTGTGTTTGAAGTAACATTCCTTGAAACAATAGGGGCATTAGGGTCAGTGATAAATGTGTAAGAAGCACTAGCCGAATTGGCAATAGGATTTTGAACAGGGGTAGAAGTAGCGGTCACTTGAAATGCTATAGATATTGAGTTGTTAGGAGCAATTGATCCGATTGTTATACCTGTATTAGGATCGAGTCCGATGTGTGTACTGCCATTGATTGTGACACTATCCGAAACGAACGTTGTACCGTCTGGAATAAGGTCAGTGAACGTAATATTCGTAGCATTTGTATTCCCACTATTTGTTAAAAGTGTCGTATAGGTAATAGTATCACCTAGTGTTACAAGTGTTTGATCAACTGATTTAATCATCGTTATCATAGCATCTAGTACAGGATTTGTAACGCTGTTAGTTGAAGTAGAAGTAGTAACAGGAGCTGCGCTTGGATCAACAGTATAAGAGTATAAAATTGTATCGTTATCCATAATTGAACTTGAAGGGGGAACAGAAATAACATTTACTTGGAAAGTAACGGTTACTGTTTCGCCAGGAGCGATATTGGGTATATTGACTCCAAGTGCTGGCCGTGCACCAAGTTGCTGCATACCATTAATTGTGACCGAATTTGGTATAAATGTAGTGTTGGCTGGAATAGCGCTTGTGAAAGTAATATTCGTTGCTGTTGTATTTCCTGTATTTGTAATAGTAGATGTATACGTAATCGTATCGCCAACAGAAATAATGGATTTATCAGCATTTTTTGTGGTAGTTAATATTGCGCTATTTATTGTCGTAGTAACGGTATTCGATGAAGCGGTTTGAGTGATAACTGGTTGACTTGGATCGACAATATGCTGAAATTGTACAGAACTAAAATTAGAAATTGGATTTATACTTGGAATGTTTGTAATAAGTACGTTGAGAGTAATCACAGCCGTTCCATTTGGGTTTATATTTCCAATCTGAATCCCGTTAGATGGATTTCCGATTTGCTGTGTACCAGAATCATTTGTAAGAGTGCCAGATATGAATGTCGTTCCATCAGGTAAAGTATCCGTAAAAATTATATTTTGTGAAGTGACATTTCCAGGGTTACTTAATGTAATCGTATAAGAAATTGTATCGCCAATTGTTGCGAAAATTTTATCTACAGATTTGATTGCCACAATTTCCCCAGAATTTATTTGTGTCGAAACAGAATTAGATGTCGTATTTCGTGAAACAAGTGGTAAATTAGGTCCTGTCATAAATTGATAATCAATAGAAGCGCCGTTTACAACTGGTGAGTTTGGTCCTCCAGGTCCGATTGTAAAAATAGGATTTGGGATGCTAACTACTTGCACACGGAAGGTGACGTTTATAAAATCTCCTGCAATAATATCTCCAATTGGTATCCCGTTCGCTGGACTTACTCCAGGTAATAAAACTCCGCCTACTCGAACGCTATCTTCTATAAATACTGTATTATTTGGAATTGGATCTGTAAAAATGATATTCGTAGCAGTTGTGTTCCCTATATTTTCCAATAAAACAGTATACGTTAAAAATGAATTTCCAGGTGCGATGTCAGAGAATAGTCGATCCACACTTTTCGTTGCTTGAATAATCGCTTCGTTAATTTGAACTAAAGTTGGATTACTTGTAGCTGTTTCTGTCACCGGCGGCTGGGTAGGATCAACAATGATCGAGTACGTCGTGCTAGACTGGTTCAATGTTGGGTTTGTAGCTGGTATTGAGCCAACGATAGCTTGAAAGCTAATTGTTGTCGTTCCTCCAACTGGAATTGAGTCTAAAGAGATTCCGCTATCTGGTCTAAATCCAAGTTGTGGGATGGAGTTAATTTGTACGCTATCAGGAACGAATGAAATTTCAGGTGGTAATATATCGATAAAAACAGGTGTGTTTGCGGTAGTATTTCCGCTATTAGTGAGGGTAGTTGTATACGTAATTGTATCTCCAACAGCAGCAAAAGCACTGCTTGCAGTTTTTGTTGCGATAACAGAAGCAGTATTTACTTGTGTAAAAGTTTTATTAGATTGAACTGTTCGTGAAACTGGCGGCTCATTTATATCTACAATAAAGCCATATTGAAGTGATGATTTGTTCGGAATTGGATTAGGGGCTGGAAGCGTTGTAATGTTTACTTGAAAACTGAGTGTAATCGATGCATTTGCATTCAAGTTACCAATATTAATACCGTTTTGTGGATTTGTATTCGGGATGGTTACACCATTTATATTAAAGCTATTTGGGACAAAGGTAGTACCGTTTGGAATTGTGTCTGTAAAAACAATGTTGTTTGCAGTCGTATTTCCTGTGTTTGTAACAGATGAAGTGAATGTAATCGTATCACCAATCGTAGCGAAAGTTGTACTCGCATTTTTATTTAAAACTAAAGTAGCATCAATAATTGGAGTAACCGTCGTATTCGTAATTGTACTATTAACAGCAGGTGATTGGTTTGGATTCACGGTATATTCATAATTTACAAGAGCATTATTTGTTAATGTGCCACTAGGTGGTATCGCTAAAATTTGTGCTTGGAAAGTAATGAATACAGTATCTCCTGGGGGAATATCTGCTAAGTGAATACCAAGTGATGGATCTAACCCTGGCTGCGGAATATTATCGATAGTTACAGAGTTTGGCACAAATGAGGCGCCTGCACCGAGTCCATCTGTTAAAACTGTAGCGCTAGCAGGGATATTCCCTGTGTTCGTAACTGCAATCGTATAAGTAACGATATCACCAATTGCAGCTGTCGGTGTATTCACTGACTTCGTAGCGACGATTGTAGCGTTATTAATTTGAGTTGTTATTACGTTACTTAACGCATTGGCGGATGCTGGAGGTAAGTTAGGATTTACGAAATATTGGTAAGCTGTGTTACTTTGGTTCGGGATTGGATTTGGACTAGGAATGGAATTTACTATTACTTGAAATGAGATTGTTGCACTTGTATTAGGGGTTATTGGATCAATTGCAATTCCACTTGCTGGATTTGTGTTAGGGAGTGTATTCCCGTTTACCGTTACACTATTAGGAATAAATGATGTCCCGTTTGGAATTACATCTGTAAATACTATACTTGATGCAAGTGTGTTCCCAATATTCGTTAAAGTAGTCGTATACGTAATAATATCATTTACGTTTGCAAACTGTTTATCAGCAGATTTTGCAGAGGTAATCGTTGCATTATTAATAGTTGTCTGTACAGTGTTAGAGGTCACTATCTGCGTTACAACTGGTTTGGATGGATCGTACGTGTATTGGAATGTAGTGCTCGATTGATTCGTAAGCGGATTTGCACGAGGAATGGTTGGTACAGAAACTTGGAATGAAACAGTACGTGATGAATTCGCTCCTATCGTGCCAATCAAAATGCCATTAGCAGGGTTTGCATTAGCTATAGGGACACCGTTAATCGTTACAGTGTTAGGAAGGAAGATGGTACCAGCTGGAATGATATCTGTAAACGTTACATTAGAGGTAGGGATATTGCCGTTATTCGTTAAAATTGTTGCATAAGTTATGACATCGCCAACATCAGCGAAATTTGTACTTGTTAGTTTCGTAGCAACAAGATTTGCGGTGTTAATTTGTGTCGTTACGATATTGCTAGTGGCATTTCTAACAACAGCAGGTAAATTTGGATCTGTGATAAAGCTATATTGTAGTGCAACACTATTTTGAACTGGATTTGGTGAAGGTAAACTATTTGCACTAATTTGAAAAACAATAGTTGTAATTCCACCTGCGGGAATTGTTCCAACTTGAAGACCAACGCTTGGATCAGCACCTAGCTGTAAAGCGCCGCCTATAAAAATACTATTTGGTACAAGAGTCGTACCAGGAGGGAGTATGTCGGTAACAACTACATTATTCGCTGGAGTATTCCCAGGGTTCGCTAAGGCAATTGTATATGTGATTGGTTGCCCAACATCAGCAATAGTTAAATCTACCTGTTTGACAATAACTACATTTGCTAAATTAATTTGTGTACTTACAGTATTACTTAAAGATGTTTCTATAGTTGGTGGATCACCCGGATTTAAAATAAAACTATACTGTGTACTAGATGAATTTAATGTTGGGTTTTGTGTTGGTAAAGAGGTGACAGTTACTTGATAAGAGACGGTAAGTGAGCTGTTAGCAGGAATGGAAGGTAACGAAACAGCGGCGTTTGGATCAGCGTTATTTTGGAGTACACCATTAATAAGGAAAGTGTTTGGAATAAAGGTAGTACCATCTGGATTCGTATCAACGAAAGTAGGGCTATCAGCAGTAACACTTCCTGCATTCGTTAAAAGAATAGTATAAGTTAATACATCCCCAACAGTAGCAAACGCCCGATCCACTGTTTTTGCTGAAATGACATTTGCATCGTTTACTTGAGTAAATGTAGTGGTTGAAGTAGTGTTCTTACTTACAGGTGAAGCGTTTGGATCCACGATAAAGTTATAGGAAATAGAAGCGCTATTTGAAATAGGATTTGGATTTGGGATGCTAGTTATTAATACTTGGAATGAAGTTGTAATTGTAGTATTTGCATTGATGCTACCAATATTGATGCTAGCTGGTGTAACACCTGGCTGAGCAACATTGTTAATTGTAACACTGTTTTGTACAAAGGCAGTACCATTCGCAATTGAATCGGATAGTACTACATTGTTCGCCGCAACATTTCCATCGTTTGTAAGAGCAAAGGTATAAGTTAATACATCTCCAACTTCCGCAAATGTTTTATCTACAGACTTCGTAGCTTGAAGGTTTGCTAGTCTAATTGTTGATGTAACAGAATTAGAATTTGCTGTTTTTGAAGTTGGTGGCAGACTTGGATTAACAGTATATAGATAAGAAGCGAAAGCATTATTAATGATAGGATTTTGGGCGGTAATATTAATGACTGTTACTTGGAAAGAAAGAGTAAAAGTAGCTCCGCCAGGAATTGTTCCGATAGGTAAAGCGACGAGAGAATTTACATTTTGCAAAACTCCATTTAGTGTTACAGTACCAGGAGTCAATATCGTTCCATTTGGAAGTGGATCTGTTAGTTGCACGTTAGTTGCGGCTGTATTTCCACTGTTTGTAATGAGGATTGTATAACTTATCGTTTCGCCAATTGTAGCAAATTGTTTGTTTGTTGATTTTGTTAATGTTACATTCGCATTGTTAATTTGAGTGGAAACGAGATTAGAAGAAATGTTTTTTGTAACGGGTGATTGGCTTGGATTGACGGTATATTGATAAGAAGCGCTTGATCCATTAGATACGACATTTGACGCGGGTATTGTATTTACAACTACTTGAAATGAAATATTTTTTGTTGAGCCAATTGGGATTGATCCAATGTTTACACCGTTAGCGGGGTTTGCTCCAACTTGTGTCGTGCCATCTATTGTTAAACTGTTTAGAACAAAAGTTGTTCCGCTAGGAATGACATCTGTAAAAATAACGTTGTTCGCATTCGTATTACCTGTACTTGTAAAGGAAACGTTGTACGTTAGTGTATCACCAATATCTGCGAAATTTTTATCTACTGCTTTTGCCATAGTTACAGTAGCGTTATTCACTTGAGTAGATACGATATTGGTCGTATCAGTCCCACTTACTGCCGGTTGATTTGGCACAGGAATGTATTGGTACGTTGTTGTTCCACGATTTAATATTGGATTTGTTTGGGGGATAGACGGAACGAATACTTGAAATGAAATAGTAGTAGTGGAATTTGCGGCAATAGATCCAATTGATATACTAGTAGCTGGATTTGCTCCAGCCTGAGTAACTCCGTTAACAGTTACGCTCCCTGGAATGAAAGTAGTCCCGCTAGGAATCGGATCCGTATATATAACGTTCGTTGCGGCGATATTTCCTATATTAGCTAAGGCAATACTGTAAGTTAACGTTTCACCAATATCGGTAAAAAGTTTGTTAACTGATTTTGTACCATTAATATCTGCGAGGTTAACTTGCGTTCCAGCAGAGTTGCTTGTTGCAAGACCGTTAAAGGTTGTTCCTCCAGCAATTGGTGTATATTGAAATGTAATATTAGCGGTGTTAGAAATCGGATTTGGATTTGGAAGAGAAACGACAGTCGCTTGGAACGTTACTGTACGAGAAGAATTATTATTAATGGTTCCAAGAGATATACCAGCGGCAGGATTTGCATTTGCTTGTGGTACGTTATCTACCGTTACAGTGCCAGGTATAAATGAAGTACCGGTAGGAAGATTATCTATAAAAATAACGTTATTGGCGGGAAGAAGCCCGGTATTAGGAATCGTAACGGTATAAGTGACGACATCCCCAATTGCAGCGACACTTTTATTTACGCTTTTCGTTGCTTGTATGTTAGGTGAATTTATGTTGATTTGTAAACCGACTGTATTTAACATATACGCGTCTCCGTTAGTTGTTAAACGGATGGCGGCGGACACTTGAGAATTTGTTAAATAAGGGGAAATATCAATAGAAGTAATGTCCCAACCTTGTCGACCGGCTGAGATGTTTGTAGCTGTAGAGGCACTTTGATTTCGCGTTCCAAATGTCCCAGTTGTATCTAAGTTTCCTGCAGCGTTATTGACCTGAGAACCAAAAAAATTATTTACAGCATTATTTGGCCCAGATAAAGCATTTAATGAACTGAAATTGGGTCCAAATAAAGCTTGATCCCCGGTTAAATCAGCATCTCCTTCGGTAGAACTTAAAAATAATCTCCCGCTTACAGGTCCCCCTGAAGGTGTTAAAAATCCTGAGACAGATACATCAGCACTACCAGTTTCTGCGGAAACACGGTTACCTGCTACATAAATCGTCAAGTTTCTTGCGGGTAATGTCCCGTTTTGATAAGCGACGATAAGCGTCCATCCAGCCGAATTAATTGTTCCGTTAGAAGCATCTATGGGATCCACAAGTCCAGGGACAGAGCCAGTTGTATAAGAGCCAGATCCTCCAGCTTGAACAAGAGATGTTACATCTGCAGAACGTGTATAGAATCCAAATGTGACGGACCCGGAAACGAATGTTTGATTGGAAGCTGTAACAGCTGAAGGAGTAATCGAGTATGTTGACACAGGTGTTGTAAAAGAAACCGGGTTTCCTAATACACTCGTAATGTTTTGATCACGAGATAAATAGTTTCCACCCCAAACGAGTTCTGCGTAAAGAATTGTACTACCAGCAGGTATATTTAAAATAGCGGTAGAACTATTTTGTGTATAGTTTAACGTTGTACCAGCAGGAAAAGTAGTGACTTGTAAAGCTGTATTCGTAGTTGCGAATGCACCAATTGCCCCGATTGTACCAGCACGGTTTTGATTACTAATTTTACTTAAGCCTAAAGTATTTCCTGTAATAGCGAGTGCGCCGTTAGTGGTGGTAGAAAATCGATTCGTAATGGGCATGTTGTCACCTCATTTACAATATAGTCTTGGTCAAAATAGGATATGTGTGTGACAAATAAAAGGAAACATGTACAAGTTGATTTGATAATAATGATTTAAATGTCTAGATAAGGGGATGAAGTATGCTTGAATTGGAAATTAAGGTGGAGCGTCTTAGGGAAGAACAAATAGGCGATATTGTAGCATTATCTTCTTATATTGGGTGGGATTATAACAAGGAAGAAATTGAGACTATTTTTGATTCAGGTATTATATACGGTGTGTGGAATAAGAGAGAGGAACTTATTGCTAGCGCGGCAATTATATTATATGGGGAGAAATTAGCGTCTATCGGAATGGGCATTGTCCATCCGGATTATAAGGGAAGAGGGATTGGTAAGGCGATAACGAGTTCTTGCATGAATAGCGTATCAGATCGAACTTCAATTATGCTGATTGCTACAGATGAGGGGAAACCTTTATACGAAAAGTTAGGATTTAGGGCAGTGAGCTATATTTCTAAATACATATGTAACTCGTACAATACGAATTATAACTGTCAAGGAAATGAAGAATATGTGATGAATTATAAAGAGGGGGATTTAGAAGAAATAATAAAAATAGATGAAGGCGCATTTGGAACAAGTCGAAACGAGTTTTTAAAACAAAGAATTATGCAAAGTGATCAGTGTGTTGTTATAAAGGATACAAAAGAAAATGTAGTAGGATACGGTATAAGTGTACAAACGCCAGAAAATAAAATAATAGGACCGATCGTTGCTAAAAATGATGCAATGGCAATGAGAATAGTACATGCTTTAGCAAGAGGGCATGATGGGAGATTAAGAATGGATGTACCAAAAGGAAAGGACGATTTTCTGAAAGAGTTAGAGATTGCTGGTTTTCAAAAGGTTAATACACCGCCAATTATGATGAGAAATAGTGATCAATTTTTGAAAAAAAATGGGGAACTATACAGTATTGCAGCGCAAATTTTTGGGTAAAAAAGAATCCTTCTAAATGAAGGATTCTTTTTTATTAATCACGATATTGGTCGTGAGTTGGTTGGAAGAGGTCTTCCTCGATATCTCTCACCATAGAAAAATGATCCACATTATAATGACCGTGTAGAACTTTATTATGGTGCTCGATAATTTGTTCTGCAGATAACACGTTAGAATCAGTTGTGGAATGACCGTTTTTAATTAATGTAACATCAAATCCTTGTACAGTAGCTGTTCTAACTGCGGTGTCGATGCAATGTTCTGTTTTACATCCACCGATAACGATATGATTAATTTTTTCTTCTTTTAAAAGTTCAAGTAGAAAAGTGCCATAGAATGCGTTTGTTGCTGCTTTATTAATAAGGATTGCAGACTGAGGTACTTGAATTTGATTATGTACTTCAAATCCTTCTCCGCTACCAGAAGCAACATCGATATCTCTTACGAAAACAACAAGGGCATTTGCATCTAGTGCTTTCTGTACGGCTGTATTTAGTGTAGATAATAGATCTTTTTTACGAAAAATTTCATTTTCTTTTTCATTTCCATCCATTAATTCTTGCTGCGCATCGATAATTAATAGTGCTTGTTTCATCGTGTCTCCCCTTTAATATGAAATAAGTTCCACTATACATATTCATTCATATTGCAAGGAAATCCTCTATTGTCTATGCAGTAGACGATAGATTTACAAAGTTGTCAAAGAAATTTCATTCTCATAGCGTGTAAAAACATGTATGATAGGAGATGGAGAATTTTTGAGTAGGTGGGAATATCATGCAAACAGTAGAAGATTATCTTTCATTCTTACATACGAAAGGATTTAAACTATCAGAGGAAGCACAAGGGTTTATTATGTTCGGACAAGGATATACTGGTGCATCTGATGGAATTGTGAACGCAGCAATAGAAGCGACAATTAAACATCAATTACAGTTTGATGGGAGTTATTTTGTTGCGTTATTAGAACGTTTGAAAGAAGAAGAAATTACAGATAAAAAAAGCGCTAAGGCTTTTATGCGGAAGTTACAAGCGTAACTTCACGCAGCCTGCGCTTCTTTTTTTGTTTTGGAAGGTAATTCAACAAAAACCATGCCTAGGAAAATACATAGGCATCCGATAATAGCAGAAATAGAAAGTTGTTCGTTTGCAACGAGAACGCCTGTTAATGCAGCAAAAACAGGCTCCATTGCGAAAATAATTGCTACTCTCGTTGGAGACGTATGTTTTTGTGCTGATGTTTGAATAAAAAAAGCAATGGATGTCGCAAATAGGGAAGTTAGAAATAGAGCGAATAAAAAGGAAGAATTCGTCCATAGTGCCACTGAAAATAATTTTTCCCAATCTTCAAACAAAAAGGCGCAAATAGAAGAAAACATACCGACAGCTAATACTTGCGATGTGCTTAACAATAAAGGTGATATTTTCTTAGAGAAGAAGCCGTTAACAAGAATATGGGCGGCGAAAGCAACTGCACAACCAAGAACGAGTATATCTCCAATGTTTAATTGAAAAGAATCACCGGCCGTTAATAAGTATAAACCTGCTGTTGCTACAGCAATGCCCATTACGATAAAAATGGTAGCTTTTTGTTTTAAAAAGATAAAAGACAAAATGGGTACCATAACGATACTAAGCCCTGTTAAGAAACCAGCTTTTGAAGAAGTTGTATAAAGTAAGCCGAATGTTTGTAATACATAGCCAATACATAAAAAGAATCCAACAATTAATCCAGCGAAGCTACTCTGTTTTATATCTTGTTTTGAAGCTTTTTTTGAGAAAATTATTTGAACGAATAATAAAATAATTCCAGCGAATAAAAAGCGAATACCATTAAAAGTAAATGGACCAACGAAAGACATAGCATTTTGAACGACAACAAACGTAGCTCCCCAAATAAAAGAGACAAATAATAACGCAAGAGGAGCAACCCAATCTTTTTTCACACTCATACCCCCGTTAATTTTGTAAGATAGCTTTTCTAGCTAATTCATCAGCAACTTTATTTTGACTACTTGGAATCCACTTAATAAAAAAGAGATCGAAACTTTTTATGTACTGTAATGCTTCTTCTAATAGTGGTGCAAATATTTTATTTTTTGCGTATTCTTTTTCGACAGCTCGCTCGACAAGTTGCGAATCTGTACGAAAAGAGACAATGTTATAATTATGCTCCGTGCAATATTTTAATGCCGCAAGTAAGGCGTGGTATTCTGCTTCATGATTGGACATTGTCCCAAGGGGCAATGATAATTGTACAGCTGGTTGAACCCCTTTAATAAATACTCCTGCACCAGAAGGACCAGGATTTCCTTTTGATGCACCATCAATATATACTTCAATCAAAATGTGAAACCTCCAAATGATAAGATGATCCCCTACTTATATATTTCCTTGAAGTAGGGGATAGAGTAATTAGCCAATTGTAATGCTATAACGACATGTAAATGTTTCATTCGCTTGTAAAGATTGGATTCCTTTTTTTTCCTTGAAATCTTTTGCTGGATTTACTTCATCAGCAATACCGTACCAAGGTTCGATACATAGGAAAGGTGCGTTCTCGCCTGGTGTCCATACGCCGACAAATGGGAATCCGTCAAATTCTACTTTTACAAATTTATTATGTTTATGAGAACGAATAGAGATTTCATCCGTATTCATATTTTCAAAAATAAGCGCATCATTTTTGAATAAATCGTATGTAAGTGGTAATTCATTCGTATTTTCAGCAATTAATTGTTTTTTACTTGAAAGATAAGGTCCTTCTAATACGCTTGTTTCTAAGCGTTCAGAACCATTAAATGATAAATGATAATCAGTAAATGATTCGCCCTCTAATAAGGGGAAGTTGAAACCAGGATGTGCTCCGATTGAGAAGAACATCTCTTTTGAAGCAGGGTTATTTACTTCATATGTTACATGAACGATTTGTCCGTCTAGCTCATAAGAAACGAGTAATTCGAATTCGTATGGGTATTTTTTTAATGTTTCTTCATTACTAGTTACAATATAAGTGATTTTCGTTTCACTTTGTTCTTGTACAGAGAATGTAAGATCACGAGCAAAGCCGTGTTGTGTTAAAGAATATGGTTTACCATCTACGTAGTATGTATTATCTACTAATCGGCCGACAATTGGGAATAAAATTGGTGCGCGGCGCCCCCAATAAGTAGAATCGCCTTGCCATAAGTATTCAGTGTTATCTTCTTTTAAGCGAACGCTTTGTAATTCTGCACCTTTGTCAGAAATGGAAACGACCACTTTTTCATTTTGAATTGTTGCTGTCATGAAGTGAAACCTCCTAAAACTTTCATATGTTTTATTATACGTTGTCTAAAAGAAAAAAGGTAGTTAATGATAGGAATCTATTGACGAGAGAGTGTGTATTGCGTAGAATATATTCTTGTTGCTTAAAAAACGAATAACGTGGTTCGAAACCATCCCACGTAAAAAAACTAAGGAGATTTTGTCATGAATATAAGAACATTAGTCGGTAATGGTATTTTAGCGGCATTATATATTGCTGTTTCTATGCTTATTCAGCCATTTGGCTTTACGAATGTACAGTTTCGTATTTCAGAGATGTTTAATCATCTTGTTGTATTTAATAAGAAAGCAATTTACGGAATTGTATTAGGTGTATTTTTAACAAATCTCTTTTTCTCACCTATGATCGCTTACGATTTAGTATTTGGAGTAGGGCAATCTATTCTCGCATTAGTTGCAACGATTATTTCTATGCGATTTATTAAAGGTGTTTGGGCTCGTATGATTTTTAATACAGTTATTTTTACAATTACAATGTTTATGATTGCAATTGAACTTCATCTTGCATTTGATTTACCATTTATGTTGACTTGGTTAACATGTGCAATCGGTGAATTTGTTGTCATGGCGATTGGTATGCCTGTAATGTACTGGATTAATAAACGAGTACAATTTGAAAGATTTATGTAATAGATGAAAGAGCTATTCCTAAAGGGATAGCTCTTTTTGCATGTGATAATATTGAATATAATTCAGAGACTCTTGATAAAATATAATAAAATAAAGTGAGGCTTTCATTAGCTGGATACATATAAGAAGTCTTACATAAGGGGAATCTAGTATGAAATATAAAATTCATTGGTTGTATAAAACGAAGCGCGGTTTGCAGACGGAATTAACGACAGATTATATGAACATAGAAGATGTGCTGCAATTTGCAGAGGATTTCGAGAAAACAGGAAGAGTGAAAGAACTATCATTTTATGATGAAATGGATGCAGAATGGTCATTAAAGGAAATGAAAAAGCTGAGTAAACAAGTGGAGGAAGAGCCCCAAGAAATACTCGTTTATTTTGATGGCGGTTATGATGTACAGACGAAAGAAGCTGGAGTAGGTATATGTGTATACTATAAAAAAGGAAATACAAAATACCGAATTCGCCGTAATGCATATATAGAAGGTATATATGATAATAATGAAGCGGAATATGCATCATTACTACATGGCATGAATATACTCGAGGAATTCGGAATTAAGTATGAAGCAGTTACACTTCGCGGCGATTCTCAAGTTGTACTGCAGCAGTTGGCCGGGGAATGGCCTTGCTATGATGAGCATTTAAATCATTATTTAGACCAAATTGAACAAAAAGCGAAGCAAATGAAATTAAAACTTGTATGCGAGCCAATATCTAGAAAACAAAATAAAGAAGCACATCAATTAGCAACGCAAGCATTAGAAGGAACAGTCATTGATAGTCATAAAGAAATAACCGAATAGAGAGGTGCAACCGTGGATAAAAAGCAACTCATTACAGAGGTAAATGACTTATTAGAAACGTATTGTGAAGGGTGTTTTTTGCGAGAACATAATCGAAAGACAAATAGTAAATATTATGCTCATTCATTTTGTATTAGGCAATGTACAGTTGGAGAAACATTGAAAAAGTATGGAGAACAGTTATCATGAAAAAACATCCAGAGAACATTCTCTGGATGTTTTTTTAGTGCTTTGCTTCGTTTAATTGATGCTCGCATTCACTTAATTTCTTTTCCTCATTCATTAGAAACGGCTCATCTAAATCTACCGCAACAGATTTCATAATTTCAAGCTGAGAGCGAGCTGCTTCTACAGCAGTAGTGGCATGCTCTAATGTATCTGGATCCATTGAAATTGTCGCTGACCCTACCATTTTTTGTGCTGTTTCTACACGGAATTTCACTTCTTCAAAATCATTTACTTCTGATCCCATTATTACTTCCTCCTTTGTATATTGCGCATTTCACATAGTTTTTGCTCTGTAAAACGGAAATATACAAAGGAATAACAAAGGAGGTTACCAAGTAAGGTAACCTCCTGTCATATGTTGGATTAAAGTTTTACTACGTTAGCAGCTTGAGGTCCGCGGTTTCCTTCAGTAATGTCGAAAGATACTTCTTGACCTTCTTCTAAAGCTTTGTAGCCGTCGCCTTGAATAGCAGAGAAATGTACGAATACATCGTCAGCGCCTTCCATTTCGATAAATCCAAAACCTTTTTCGTTGTTAAACCATTTCACTTTTCCTTGCATGTTACAATTCCTCCTAAAAACATTTGCTTTTTTCATTTAGTGAAATTCATTTGAAAGATAATATAAACTAAAAATGCTATAATCTTGAATATTCTGCTAAATGATTAATTTAAATATACACGAATTGGTAGAAATTAGTCAAGTAAGCGATTTTATTTTTTTGTATTTTTAAATAATTTTTCAGCCGAATTTTTAAATAGGTATAGGACAGGCCGAGTATGTAATATTCTTAATTGAATGCTATACATAATGAGGTGAAAGAAAGAATGAATGAGTCTTATTTATTAGATAATGAAGGAATGAGAACGAGAACTGACATACCAGATTGGGTTACAAAAGAATTTCAAAATTTTTCGAGTGTCGTGCTAGAACCAACTTTCCCGTGTTATTTCGGCTTAACAGCTTTGAAAAAGAATGAACTTCGTTATTCATTTCTCTCTCATAATGATTGGAGTCATTTGCCACATACAATGTTATCTTTTTTAGAGTTAATGAAAGAGCGTCCAATTGTAAGAAGAGGATTTTTTCTTTTTGTGGAACCGGAATGTGAAGAGCAATCACTGGAATATTATCGTGATTACTTTTGGAAAGTATTACAATATTTACATGAAAACGATGACCAAACATGGCCGAAGCAAATTCCTGAAGACCCAGACCATTACTTATGGGAATTTTCATTTGGTGGTGAACCGATATTCGCATTTGGAAATGCGCCAGCTTATAAACAACGAAAAACTAGGCATTTAGGAAATTCTCTCGTTATTGGATTTCAACCGCGTACCATCTTTGATGGATTAGAAGGGGATCGCCCTAAAGGAGCATATTCAAGACAAACGGTCCGAGATCGAGTTGAAAAGTGGGATCAGCTGCCGAAACACCCTAACATTAGTCATTATGGTGATCCAGACCATCGCGAATGGAAACAATATTTCATAGGAGACGATGTAGAGCCGATAAAAGGAAAATGTCCTTTTCTTCATAAATTAGAAAAGTAAGAGCCATCATCTAGATGGTTCTTTTGCATATTTTGGATAAAAAAGGGTATTTTAGTAGTAAATATTTTGATGAAGGCTAGTCTATTTTTAATCATTACATCATTACTTAATAGTAAAGGAAGTAGAAAGGATAGAGCGATGTTTGGAGCGATTATACAACAAATTGTATTAGGTATTTCATTAGCTGCGCCAGTAGGTCCGATTAATATTGAAATGTTAAAACGAGGAATTGAACGAGGTTTTTGGCATGCGTGGGTTGTTGGAATTGGTGGAATGACTGCAGATATTTTGTTTATGCTGCTCATCTACTTCGGTTTATCTTCTGTGTTTATGTATACATATGTACAAGCTTTTATGTATTGTACAGGGTTTTTCCTATTATTTTATTTAGGATTTCAAAGTGTAAAACAAGGAATTTCTCACTCGAATATGGAATATAAAAAAGAAGAGGTAGGCGGTCTTAAACAATCGTTTATGGCAGGTTTTTTAATTGCGATATCCAATCCATTAAACCTTGTTTTTTGGTTTGGAATATATGGAAGTACGCTTAGTTCATTACTTACGAAGGTAACGAAACAAGAAGCCTTTTTGTACAGTCTTTGTATTATCATTGGCATTATTTTATGGAATTTAAATATTGCTTTTTCTGTCCATTTTGGCAGAACTTTATTAAAGCAAAAAGCACTTGGCTATATAACAGCCGGAGCCGGTATTATTTTAGTAGGATATTCTATCCATTTTGCATACAAAGCTTTACAGTTGTTCACATAAGATTGAAGGGGAGATTTTTATGTATCGAACCACTATTGACGGAAAAGAAATTATTATTACGTTAGCACCCAAAATCCGAAAAGAAATTACTGATAGAAATCCACTATATGAAGCGGTATTTCACAATGCAGCAAGATTACTACAAACAAAGCAATCAACGTTTGCAGTGAATCATGAAATATTTGGGCTCATTATTGGAGAGGTACAAAGAGGAGAAGTAACAGTATTTGCAGTGGAACATATTATTCCAAAGCAAAATATATTTGGATCGAACAATTTTTTCTCGACAATAGAGCAGCAGGCAAATTTGTAAAGTGAATAGAATAAAATAAAAAATAAAAGAAATAGTCGTAACGATATGTTGCGGCTGTTTTTTTGGAAAAGGGGGAAGGAAGATGAAGAGAGTGGGGAAAGAGTTCTTTTTACAACATGATATCGTTATTATGTATAGTATTCTATTTGTTTTCATCATTATTTTAAAAATGCAATTTTTCACATGGATCGGTATGTTCGCGTGTTTGTTTGGGATTGTTTTTTATACGCTTAACGAATATATGACACATCGATTTTTATTCCATTTAAAGCCACCTAAAAACGTATTTTTATTAAAAATGTTAAGAAGATTACATTATGATCATCATGTATATCCAGATGATTTAAAACTATTGTTTTTGCCTGTATGGTTTAGTATACCGAGCTTTACTATATATTTACTTATAGCATATGGTATAACAAAAAGTGTTACTATTACACTTTCATTCGGAACTGGAATGATTATCATGCTTCTCGTTTATGAATGGAAACATTATATTGCACATAAGCCGATTCGTCCGTTCACTAAGTTTGGAAGATGGCTAAAAAAACAGCACATATTACATCATTATAAAAATGAAAAGTTTTGGTTTGGTGTTTCAAATCCAGTATTCGATTTCATATTTGGAACGCTTAAAGATGGGAAAGACGTTGAATTAAGCGAAACAGCTCGTAATTTAGAAAAAGAAAAAAAGACAGAAGTAGTGCGATAAGCACTACTTTTTTTATCTGGAAATTTGCCGGGCGGTAAAACTCCCCCCTCAAAATTCGGCAAATATGAGGAAGTTAAATGGAAGATAACTTCCTGTAAAGCTTGACTGGTGAGGAATTGAAGTACGTAATTTTTATGTTGAAAAAGTATATTAAAAACTTAGGAGAAATTGGCGAAAAATGTCTATCGAAAAATCTTTGCAGGAATGTATGGATTGTCTAAAATAGAAATAAGTTTCTGAATATTTATAAAATTTAGTCTTTAGGTATACAAGGGGGAATTGTATTTTCAGTAAGAGAGGGGAATGGGAATGAAAAGAGATGATACGTCAGCACGTAAGTTACAAAATGAAGTGAATTATACAGAGATTGTTCAGTCAGAAGAATTTCAATTACTATTAAATACGAAAAAGAAGTTTATCGTTCCGATGAGTATTTTCTTTTTAAGCTTTTTTATTGCATTACCTATTTTAACATCGTATTCAAAGGTGCTCAATACACCAGCATTTGGGGATGTTACGTGGGCATGGGTGTTTGCATTTGCGCAATTTATTATGACGTGGTCATTATGTATGATTTATAGCAAAAAAGCAGAATCCTTTGATGAAATCTCGCAAAAAATTCTACAAGATATGCAAAAAGGGAGGGGCTAACTTTGAATGTAACCGCTTTTGCATTATTTTTAATCATCGTTCTTGGTACACTCGTCATAACTTATTTTGCGTCGAAGAAAACGAAAAATGCGAGTGAGTTTTATACAGCTGGAGGGGGATTAACTGGTTGGCAAAATGGTCTGGCCATTGCGGGAGATTATATGTCTGCTGCGTCTTTTCTTGGTATAGCCGGAGCGATCGCATTAACTGGGTTTGATGGGTTCTTTTATAGTATCGGTTTCTTAGTTGCTTACTTAGTTGTATTATACTTAGTTGCAGAGCCACTTCGAAATTTAGGGAAGTACACGTTAGCAGATATGATTGCGGCGCGTTTTGATGCGAAAAAAGTTCGCGGCGTTGCAGCGCTTAATACGATGACGATTTCGATTTTTTATATGATTGCACAATTAGTTGGGGCTGGTGCACTTATTAAATTATTATTAGGGATCGAATATACGACATCCGTTTTAATCGTTGGTACATTAATGACAGTGTACGTTATTTTTGGTGGAATGACTGCGACGAGTTGGGTACAAATTGTTAAGGCTGTATTACTTATGGCTGGTACATTTATTATTTCTGTTATCGTTTTCTCCAAATTTAATTTTAGTGTGACTGAAATGTTCGCTCAAATGAAAACAGCTACGCCATTAAAAGATTCGTTTTTAAATCCAGGAGTAAAGTATAAGGATGGTCTTGATACACTGTCTTTAAATTTAGGACTAGTTCTTGGTACTGCCGGATTACCACATATTCTTGTTCGCTTTTTTACAGTACGTGATGCAAAAACGGCACGGCAATCTGTTGTGTACGCTACGTGGTTAATTGGCGCATTTTATATTATGACAATCTTCTTAGGATTTGGGGCAGCAGCATTTGTAGGGAATGAGGCAATTATGAAAGCAAACCCTGCTGGTAATATGGCAGCACCTTTGTTAGCTAAAGCGTTAGGTGGAGATTTCTTATTTGCTTTCGTTTCAGCAATTGCCTTTGCAACTATTTTAGCTGTAGTGGCAGGCCTTGTATTAACAGCAGCATCAGCATTTGCACATGATTTTTATAATGAAATTATTCGCAAGGGGAAATCAACGGAAAAAGAGCAAGTGTCAATGGCTCGCTATGCGTCTATTGGGGTAGCGGTATTATCCATTATACTAGCGTTATTTGCTCAAACGTTGAACGTAGCATTTTTAGTTTCATTAGCATTTGCAGTTGCAGCGAGTGCAAATTTACCAGTTATATTATTCACAATATATTGGAAGCGCTTCAATACAACAGGTGCTATTTCGGGTATGGCCGTTGGTCTTGTATCAGCAATTGTTCTCGTAGCCTTAAGTCCAAATGTTTGGAACCCTGTAGCTGGAAAAGCTATATTTGTTGGGGAAGCGATATTCCCATATACGACACCTGGAATTATTTCAATTCCGCTTGGATTCCTTGCAGCATATTTAGGAACCGTGTTATCTAGTAAGAAAGAAGATGCTGCGAAATTTGATGAGATTCTTGTGAAATCTAATACAGGTCATGGTGTTAGTGATGCATCGTCACATTAAAAAGAGAAGGGCTTTTCGATATATAAGAAAAGCTCTTTTTTTCTTGTAAATATTACTGTATTGTAAGTAGGATTTTGTCTTAATTTTGTGGAATGAAAATAAGCAGGGAGAAATTTAAATCATCATGGCACCAGCGCAGCTTTTGTGAAAAATAAGTTGTTATGGAAGGTGGAAGAAATGATGAAAACGAAACAGACTGATGAATTATTAGCAAAAGATGAGCAATATGTTTGGCACGGAATGCGTCCTTTTAGTCCAAATAGTACAATGGTAGGGGCAAAAGCAGAAGGGTGCTGGGTTGAAGATATAGAAGGGAAAAGATATTTAGATGGTATGAGTGGTCTTTGGTGTGTGAATAGTGGATATGGCAGAAAAGAGCTCGCAGAGGCGGCATATAAGCAATTACAAACATTATCATACTTTCCGATGTCACAATCGCATGAACCAGCTATAAAGCTTGCAGAAAAATTAAATGAGTGGCTTGGAGGAGAGTATGTTATTTTCTTCTCTAATAGTGGCTCGGAAGCGAACGAAACAGCTTTTAAAATAGCAAGACAATACTATGCTCAAAAAGGTGAACCGCATCGTTATAAATTTATGTCGCGTTACCGCGGGTATCATGGAAATACAATGGCAACGATGGCAGCGACGGGACAAGCACAGCGTAGATATCAATATGAGCCATTTGCTTCAGGATTTTTACATGTAACACCGCCAGATTGTTATCGTATGCCTGGAATAGAAAGAGAAAACATTTATGATGTAGAATGTGTAAAAGAAGTAGATCGCGTTATGACATGGGAATTAAGTGAAACGATTGCAGCTTTTATTATGGAACCAATTATTACGGGCGGAGGCATTTTAATGCCGCCACAAGACTATATGAAAGCTGTTCATGAAACGTGTCAAAAACACGGTGCCTTGCTCATTAGTGATGAAGTGATTTGTGGTTTCGGACGTACAGGAAAAGCATTTGGATTTATGAATTATGACGTTCAGCCGGATATTATTACGATGGCAAAAGGGATTACGAGTGCATATTTACCGTTATCAGCGACAGCTGTGAAAAAAGAAATATATGAAGCATTTAAAGGGAAGGGAGAATATGAATTCTTCCGTCATATTAATACATTTGGTGGAAATCCTGCGGCTTGTGCATTAGCGCTTAAAAACTTGGAGATTATGGAAAATGAAAATTTAATTGAGCGATCTGCACAAATGGGCTCGCTTTTATTAGAGCAATTAAAAGAAGAAATTGGAGAGCATCCACTTGTTGGGAATATTAGAGGGAAAGGTTTACTAGTTGGAATCGAACTAGTAAATGATAAAGAGACGAAAGAGCCAATTGATAACGACAAAATTGCAAGTGTTGTAAATGCTTGTAAAGAAAAAGGTTTAATTATTGGACGAAACGGCATGACAACAGCAGGATATAATAACGTCTTAACATTAGCACCACCGCTTGTTATTTCAAGTGAAGAAATTGCTTTTGTTGTTGGAACGTTGAAGACAGCGATGGAACGCATTTAATGAATGAAGCGAGCTGTATATTACAGCTCGCTTTTGTTTAGTAGGAGGTTTTTTTTATGAAGAAATATGAGCCTAGTCAACATTATCACATCGGGTATTATGAAGATGGATACGATTTAGAAGTGACGGCGTACAAAAGAATAAATGAGCCAGTTTGGGATGCTTATATTCCGCACTATGAGGTAGACGATTTTTACAAGAAAGTGGAGAAAATGAAGCTAGGTGAATATATAGATGATTACGGCATTATGGTGTATTCATTTAGTAATGATATTGATGATGAAGAAGCACGAATTATTTTTGAAAAATGGTTAAAAACGAATAAAATTGTTTAAAGATAAAACGAAAAAGGAGATTGCTATCTTATAAGATAGCAATCTCCTTTTATTATATGAAACTTATTTACTTGCTTTCATCGCTTTATCTTTTGCACCAAAAGTGTATTTTAACATTGGTGGTGTAATCATTGTAGTTAAAATAACGACAATAACGATAGCTGTAAAGTAATCTTGTGCTAATAGGCCTGAAGAAAGTCCTGTTCCTGCGATGATAAGTGCAACTTCACCACGAGAAACCATTCCAGCACCGATAATTGCAGAAGACTTAGCGTCAAATCCAGTCATTCGTGCACCAAATCCACAACCAATTAGTTTCGTTAATACAGCGATTATTGTTAATGCTAGGATGAACCAAATTTGATTGCCAATACCGTCAAATGTAATATTCATACCGATACTTACGAAGAACACGGGAACGAACATAGCGTAAGCAATTGGTTCTACTTTCTTTTCTACTTCATGTTTGTAGTTCGTTTGAGAAATAGCGATACCAGCTGCGAAAGCACCGATAATACCAGCAATTCCTAATAGTTCGCCGAAATATGCGAATGAGAAACAGATGATAAGAGCCGCGCTCACGATAGACTCAGATACGCGTAGTGGTGATAACCAGCGCATAATCGCAGGAACACCTTTCCATCCAATTAAAATAATAGAAGCGAAGAATACAACTTTCTTCAAGATAACCATTGTTAAGTTAACATCGTCTGTACCTAAGAAGCTCATTGCAAATGCTAATAAAATAACAACAAGAATGTCATCAAATACAGCAGCGCCAAGCATCGTTGTACTTTCACGTGTTTTCATCTTTCCTAAATCACGAAGTGTTTGTACGGAAATACTAACACTTGTCGCACATAGAAGTAATCCTAAAAATACAGCATTTCCTTGTTCCATTCCCATAACAAGACCAGAAACGTAACCACCTACGAATGGTAGAATGATACCTCCAAGTGCAACAGCTAAAGAAGAATTACGATTTGCATTTAATTCCTCTAAGTCTGTTTCAAGTCCTGCCATAAACATTAAAAGAATAACACCGACATTACTTAATTGTGTTAGAAGCTCTGAATTTTCAATCCAACCTAATAAAGCTGGACCGATAACGATACCGACAATTAATTTACCTAGTACAGAAGGTTGACCTAATCTAACACTAAGATCACCGGCAAGCTTTGTACTTAATAAAATAAGTGCAATTTGAAAGAAAAATTCGAATTCCATCGGATCCTCTCCTCATCATTTTTATTTTTATCATACGATTTCTCGGAATTTGCCTAATGAAAATATGTAAAACCCATTAAACAAAGGGTCTAATTACAAGTTCTTTTGAACTCGTAATTTGAACCTGTAATTAATATATAATATATTTTACAAAAAATCAATGAAAAAATAGGAGCTTTTTTAGAGAGAGGCTGTGTTATTAGGGATATACATATAAGAGAAGCGTGCGGATTTTATATGTATAAAATAGTATGAAGTCTTTTTTCATTACAAATAATAAAGTCTAAATACGATTTCACGAATTATAACTGTGAAAGGGAGGGCTTATCATTTGAAGTCATTAAAAAACAACTTGTCTATCGTTGCTTTAGGTGGAGTAAATGAAATAGGGAAAAATATGTATGCTATTCAATATGAAAATGATATTGTCGTTATTGATTGTGGATCTAAATTTCCAGATGAAAGTTTATTAGGAATTGATTTAATAATTCCAGACATCACATACTTACAAGAAAATAAAGAAAAAATTCGCGGGTTAGTCGTGACACATGGACATGAGGACCATATTGGTGGAATACCATATTTTTTAAAACAACTAAACGTACCAATCTATGCGACGAAGTTAACGTTAGGTTTAATTGAAATTAAATTAAAGGAGCATAATCTTCAAAATGGTACAGAATTAATCGTTATTCACGCAGAATCAGAAATCGATCTCGGTTCTATTAAGACGACATTTTTTAAAACGAATCATAGTATTCCAGATTGTCTCGGTATTGTGTTTCATACACCAGAAGGTACTGTAGTACATACCGGGGATTTTAAATTTGATTTAACACCAGTAAATAACCAACATCCTGATATTCATAAAATGGCTAAAATAGGTAGTGAAGGTGTACTAGCTTTACTATCTGAAAGTACAAATGCAGAACGACCAGGTTTTACTCCATCAGAGAGATCGGTAGGGGAACGGATAGAAGAATTATTTTTGAAAGCTAGCAGAAAAGTAATTATTTCTACATTTGCTTCTAATGTAAATCGTGTTCAGCAAATAGTTGAAGCTTGCATAAAAACAAATCGAAAACTGGCTTTGCTCGGGAGAAGTATGGTAAATGTAGTAGAAGTTGCTCTAGAGAAAGGGTATTTACATATTCCAGACGGCATGTTAATTGAAGCGAGTGAGGTAAATCGTTTGGATCCAAAGCAGGTCGCAATACTTTGTACAGGAAGCCAAGGAGAACCAATGGCAGCTTTAGCGCGCTTAGCTAGTGGAAACTATAGACAAGTGGACGTTTTACCAGAAGATACGGTTATTATAGCCGCAACTCCTATTCCAGGAAATGAGCGTAATGTTTCACGAATTATAGATAATTTATTTGCATTAGGAGCAAAAGTAATTTATGGATCAGGTAGTTCTACTGGAGTCCATGTATCCGGTCATGCATATCAAGAAGAGTTGAAATTGATGCTCACTTTAATGAAGCCAAAGTATTTTATCCCAATTCATGGAGAGTTTAGAATGCTACATCACCATAGTTTGTTAGCAGAATCAATTGGTGTTGAAAAAGAAAATATCTTTATCGTTCGTAATGGGGATGTTGTAGATATAAGTAATGAAGTGGCCATTCAATCTAGAAAAATACAGGCTGGAAATATATATGTAGATGGATTAGGAATTGGTGATGTTGGAAATGCCTTATTACGTGATCGAAAACAACTTTCAGAAGATGGAATGCTCGTAATAGTTATTACTTTTAATAAAGTGGATGGAGAAATTATTTCAGGTCCTGATATTATATCTCGTGGATTTGTCTATGTTCGTGATTCAGAAGAATTTTTGAAGGAATTAAATAAATTAGCTGTTATTACAATTAATAATTTAAAGAAAGAGAATGTGAATAGCTGGGGTATTTTGAAAAGAGAAGTAAGAGAAGCTTTAGGAAAGTTTATATATACTAGCACGAAAAGAAAACCGATGATCCTTCCTATAATAATAGAGGTTTAAGAGTTAATAAAAAGAATTCTCATAGGGGAATTCTTTTTTGTTTTGAAGACAGAATGAACATATAATGAAATAAATAGAAATGGAAGGAAATAAAAGATGTTATTAAACAAACGCTTTACAATTGGAGAAATGGCAAAAATGCATAATATAGCTGAATCAACTTTACGTTATTATGATGAGAAGGGAATTTTTCATCCGTCCATTGTGGACGCGCAAACAAATTATCGCTATTATACGATCGATCAATTTTCACTATTAGATACGATTAAATTTTTACGCCAATTAAATATTCCATTAAAGGAAATTAAGAAATATATTGATGAAAGAAATCCGGCATACGCACTCAATTTACTGGAAAAACAACAAGAAATGATGTTGAAAAAACAAAGAGAAATTGAATATGCTTTGGCGAAAATGGAGCATAGAATTCATTTAATTAAGGAAGCAACAAAAGTAAAAGCTGAACAAATGGTAATTAAAGAGATCCCGCAGCGAAAAATTACAGCAATTGCGGTTGCCCCGAATACGACGGATGATATGTTTGAGTACTATATTCATTCGTTGCAAAAAAATATGAGACAAATGGATGATAGCTTATTTTCTGGAGATATCGGTGTAACAGTTGCGAAAAAAGGATTAATGCAAAATGAGTTTCAAGCATATAGCAGTGTTTTTATTCTTTTGGATTACATGCCTTTTCAAATACATAGTTCAGATGAAATTAAAGAAGGCATGTTTGCCTGTGTATATCATCATGGACCATATGAAGAAACGGATGAAACATATAAGAAGTTAATGAAATATATTAATCAAGAAGGATACGAAGTAAGTGGAGATGCGATTGAGATAGCATTAATTGATTGGTCTGTAACAGACAATCCAGAGGAGCAAGTAACAGAAATTCAAATTCCTATAATGAAAAAACAAAGCAATAAGTTGTAGGACGCGTATCATTACAAATTGGCCCTAAATATGATAATTAAGTTACCTATTTTTTAATTCTCTATTGACCTTCAAGTAACTTGAAGGTTTAAACTGTGAACAGAGCATTGAAAAAGGAGCATTTATATGATGGAAACAACAGAAAAGTTAAGAGAAAAACCGATAAAAAGTTTATTTATTTCTTATTTAATACCAGCCGTTCTAGGAATGGTGTTAATGTCAGTTAATATTGTGATTGATGCGGTTATGATTAGTAGGGGAGTTGGAGCAAACGGATTAGCAGGAGTAAACGTGGCTATTCCAGCGTTTTCAATTTTCTTCTCTATTTCATTATGGATTGGAATGGGCGGGGCAACGTTATATTCCATTGCACTAGGTGAAAATAAATTAGATAGGGCAAGATCTATTTTTACTCAATCCATGACGGTAGCAGTAATTATCGTAGGTGTGTTAGCAGCGATTTGCTTATGGAGAATAGAAGATTTAGCATACTTATTCGGTGCAAACGAAGTGATTTTACCGTATGCGTTAGACTATTTACACGTGTTATTAACATTTGGAATGATATACGTTTTAGAAAATATTTTAAGTACATTTATACGAAATGATGGAAATCCTAATTTAGCAATGGCAGGGCTAGTTGTAACGGCTGTATTAAATATAGTGTTTGACTATATCTTTATTTTCATCTTTGGATGGGGCGTAACAGGTGCGGCTTCAGCGACTATTCTTTCAGCAGCGATTGGTTTCCTTGTATTATTAACGCACTTCTTTAGAAAAAGTAGTATTTTAAAATGGACGAAATTCCATTTTGAATGGGATACAGTTAAACAAATTATGATCATAGGTTTCCCGAGCTTTACAGCAGAAAGTACAGTAGCGATTGTTACGATTGGTTTTAATATTACATTCGTTCAATATGCAGGAGAAGTAGGCGTCGCTTCTTATGCGATGGTGAATAGTATTCATGCGATGACATTACTATTATTCTTCGGCGTTGGAGCAGCGTTACAGCCAATCGCTAGTTTCCATTACGGTGCAAATTTAGCAGAAAGATTACGTGAAGGATTGCAGTTTGCTGTAAAAATTGCGGTAGTACTTGGGGGCGTAGCAATAATTGTCGGATTATTCTTCGGGAAATATATTATTGGTCTCTTTGATGTCCAATCTCCAGAGTTATTGGAGTTAACATTAACGGGTATTAGCTTGTTCTTTATCCAATATGTATTTTTAGGCTATAACATTGTGTATGGAGAGTACTTCCAATCCGTGCGACAAACGACAAAATCAGTGCTGATTATAATGAGCCGAGGATTACTATTTATTATTCCATTATTATGGATTATGCCAAAATTATTTGGTATAAACGGAATTTGGCTCGTTATGCCAGTAGCTGAAGTATTGACAGCGATTATTGTATTTACGATGAATCGTATGAAACATCCTGTTCCGTTAAATATGACAGGAAAGAAAGAAGCGATATAATGAAGAAAATCCCCTTGAGCAAGTAAGGGGATTTTTTTACTCTTTTAAACTAATCGCAAAAGATCCATCTGTTTCTTGAACAGACGCGAAAGCAACGCTTTTAATATTAGTGATGCCCTTTTCTTTTAATTCTTTATATAACCACTTTTTGTCCTTATGAATTAACTTTAAGTTATCGTATTGAATTTGCGAATCAACGATAAGGGCAATTGGTAATCCAGCATACGTAACATCTATGTTCAAATCTTTTGGAGTTAATGGTACAAGTTCACGCTTTGGTAAAATGCTAATGGCTCCGTTCGCTTCTAAAATAGCATATTCAATTTCGTGAACACTTGGATATCCTGCGACGCGAAGGTTAGACAGTAGTTCAGCGATTGGATATCTACTTTTTTGTAAGTTTTCAAAAATAATATCACCATGTTTAATTAAAATGATAGGGTGCCCGAGAATAAAACGATTTAGTTTGTTTAGTAAGCTTAATTTTGTAAGAAGCAAATGCAAACATGTAATAACGACCATACCGAGAAAAGCTTGCAAAGCACCAGAGACAGGTATGGCCTGAAAAGCTAAATAAGATAAAAAGATAATAGCACCAAAATCATGAGGAGTTAGTTGTGCTAATGCTGATTTACCGAGCATTTTAAGTGATAGTAAAAATAAGATGAAAAAGAACGATACGTTACATAAAAAGAGAAGCAATAGAGACACTCCTTCGTGCAAAGTTGTACTTACTGTTCCCGAAAGAAATATAAATATTACTTTCCAGAGGATAAATTAGACTGAATTGGAATTTGTCTGTATACAAACAAATAAATGGATATTATCATGAAAGAAGCAAAGAACATAGGAGAATATGGATATGAAAAAGAAGAAAATAATTAAGTATATGATAGGGATTATAATGGTTTGCGCTGTTTATGCGGGATTTTTACAATATAACATTTATAAGCATGGGCAAATGAATGCGGCCTATGATGCTGATTATATAATTGTATTAGGCTCGAAAGTAAACGGGACGAAACCATCATACTCCTTGCAATATCGTATTGATAAAGCAGCTGAGTATTTACAATCACATGAGAAAACAATTGCTATAGTATCTGGAGGGAAAGGAAAAGGAGAAGATATTTCAGAAGCATTAGCAATGAAAAATGGATTAATGAAACTAAAAATTGCAGAAGACCGCATAATAATGGAAGATAAGTCAACGAGTACAGATGAGAATATTACATTCTCAAAACCTTTAATTCCGGACAATATGAAAAAAGGGATGATCGTAACAAACGATTTCCATATGTTTAGAGCAAAAAAAATAGCGGCCAAACAAGGTTTACAATTAGAAGGTCTTCCGGCAAAAACACCGAAACCAATCATCATTCCATCGAATGTACGAGAATATTTAGCGATTACACAATATTGGTTTATGAATCGAATATAGTGAAAGCGATCCCGTCTGAAATTTCAGGCGGGATTTAATTTGAGGAAAATCTTACAAATATGTCACGTTCGTGAAAGGTAAAGCGATAGTTTCTAGAATGGTTTCCTGACATAATGAAGGTAACAAAAACTATTTAGAGGTGAATCGGATGAAAGGAAATAATATTTTATCTTCGTTATGTTACTTTAGTATCTTTTTTGCACCATTTTTACTGCCAATTATCGTGTACTTCGTTGCGGAGGATGAAGTGAAATACCACGCGAAAAAAGCATTTTGGTCACATATTTTCCCGTATGCGGTTTTATTTGGTGGATTAGCAGTATCCGGCATATATGGTTTAAGCTTCAATCAATCCGATGGTGCTGGAATTGGAATGATGATCACATATGCAGTGTTCATTCTTGTAGGAATTTACTACTTCATTTGGAATATCGTAAAAGGTATTAAAGTTTTGAAAACAGCGTAATAAGACAAGAAATAATTCGGAGTGAATTTGTCGTTATTTGTCGGTAAGTCGATATCAATTGTCGAATCGTCGATATATTCGAAAAATCGTTGATATAGTGTAAGGAATCGTCGATATATTTAAATAATCGTCGGTATAATTTCATGTACCGTATTGATAGACGTTTTAAAAAGAGCAATTCAAAAAGAATTGCTCTTTTTGTGCTTATAAGTTGTGAATATTGAAAAAGATATGTTAATTTTTCATTATGAAGAGAAAAAAGGAGTGTTTTTCATGAATGAGATCATACATAAAATGGAGCAACACGTTTCAGTTCGTAAATATAAAGAAGAATCAATTCCGAAAGATGTTGTAGAAAGAATGGTGCAAGCTGCGCAGCATGCTGCTTCCTCGCATTTTGTACAGGCGTATTCTGTTATATATGTAACAGATCGAGACCTAAAGGTTAAACTAGCAGAGCTATCCGGAAATCGTCACGTGAAAGACTGCGCAGCATTCTTTGTTTGTTGTGCAGATTTAAAACGACTTGAAATGGCGTGTGAACAACATGGTACAGAAATAAAGCATGAAGGAGTAGAAGACTTTATCGTTGCGACAGTAGATGCTTCATTGTTCGCGCAAAACTTAGCGTTAGCAGCAGAATCGTTAGGATACGGTATTTGTTATATTGGTGGTATTCGTAATAATCCGAGGGAAGTAAGTGAATTGCTTCATTTACCAGATAAAGTATATCCTATATTCGGAATGACAGTTGGTGTACCAGATGAAAATCATGGAGTGAAACCGCGTTTACCAGTAGCAGCAATCCTTCATGAAGATGGGTATGATGAAAAGAAATATGATGAATTATTAAACGAATACGATGAAACGATGAGCTCCTATTACAAAAAAAGATCATCAAATAAGAAAAACGTAACATGGACGGAATCAATGAGTTCGTTTATGGCTAAAGAGAAAAGAATGCATATGAAAGAGTTTTTAAGTGAAAAAGGATTTAATAAGAAATGAGTAAAAAGGCAGACCTGCATGCAGGTCTGCCTTTTTTGGAGGAGAAAGATGAAGCAAGCTTTAATCGTTTTATCTTGAAAAACTTACTTATAACAAATGTAAACTTTCAATAAGAAGATACATACCCGTGCAACTTAAAAGGATATACGTAAATATTTTGAAAATCCGTTGATTAAGCCATTTGAAAATAATTTGGCCTATATACAAACCTAGAAATACGATAGGGATAGCATAAAAGCTTGATTCCCAAATTGTTTTGTTCGTGCCAGTAAAGAGTATTTGAGTTAGTAGACTAATGAAATATATAAATAGATAAAAAGCCAAAGTAGTTGCTCTCAACTTCTCTTTTTTCGTATTAGTTCCTGTGAAGTAAAGTAACAGGGGTGGTCCTGGCATACCGATACTTGTCGTTAAAAGACCGGATAATCCGCCTACTAAGAAATCTCTAGATTTTGTCGATTTAATCTTAAGGTTGCATATTAGCATCAACGTTAATAGTAAGAGCAGGATGCTAATTGCTAATTTAAAAGTGTTGATGTTAATGGAAATGAAAATGAAAATACCAAAAGGAACACCAACTATACTTCCGAATATTAATCTTTTCAGTAGAATAAAATCAATGTCCATTCTTATTTTCCAAATGAGTGATATGGAAATAATTAATGATAAAATGATATTTATTTGTATAGCTTCTTGTGGTAGAAATAACATGAGTAAGAAAGGTGTTGCCATAATAGAAAAGCCAAAACCTGTACTTGTCTGTAAAATAGAAGCTACTAATATAATACATATGAAAATGAATATAATCTCCAAAATTGCCCTCCTACATAATCAGATCCAATACATATTTTAACATAAAGTGAAGCTTTAATCAGTGGGAGGGCTTACTGTCCTTTAATACGGGAAAAAAGCGGCTAAATAGCCGCTTTTTATGTTGCAGTTAGTATTCTAATGACGATCCTGTAGCTTTAAAATATTTTTCTCGTGAAGGCGTCATTACACGGATTGCTAATAAACAGGAAAGGAAAAGAATGAGTAATGAGCTACTTATTACAGTGATTTGAACGGAAAGGAATTGTGCGGATGCCCCAATTGCTAAAACGAAAAAGATTTGGATGAAACTTTTTATTGAATCAAACACGCTATCAATACGTCCCATCATATGTACAGGGATGTTATTTTGATAAAATGTTATAAAGCCAGTACCAGCAAATGATGAAGAAATGCCAAGTAAAATGAAACCACTCGCTGCAACTATAAATGAATTTGAAAAGGCGAAAATTACATAGCCTATTGCTGTGAAAATCATACCGAGTCCGATACAATATTGAATTGGTAATCGTTTGGCAAAGAGAGAGACAAGAAATGAACCGCAAACGTACGCAGCACCAGTTATACTAACAAGCATGCTATATTCTATATCGGATAAAAACAGTACTTGTCTTGTGAAAACAACTTCTTGTGAATCGAGTGCCATAGAGACAAGCATAGTAGCTTGAAATAAAACGAATATGAGAATAATGTAAGTTTCAGTTCGAGCGAATGAAAAAACTTGTTTCCAATCACTTCGTAATGTTTGTACGAAAGTATTTGCAACCTCTTCTTTTTGCTTTGTTTGTAATGTAATGTTTGGCAAGAAGTAAATGAGAATAGTAGAAAGTAGAAAGGAAAGAGAATTGCAGTAAATAACAAAGGCTGCTGAGTACGTGGTGAGAAGTATTCCAGCAAGGGCTGGACCGATAATAAAAGCCCCGTTTGTAAATAAGCTATTCCAAGCGTTAAATTGAGCGCGTTCTTCAGCTCGTATGAGCATTGTTTTATAAGTAAATGAAGCTGGATCGAAAAACGATGTAGCGATGCGAGTTAAAAAGATAAAAATATAAATGGCCCAAATAGAATCAAATAATGGAATACAGCCAATGAGAGCTGCTCGAATTATATCTGTGATGAGCATAATGGACCGTTTGTTTAATCGATCTACTATACTACCAGACCATATTTTTGTAACAACGGTAGCAATTGGACCTACAATCCATAATCCTGCTACAGCAGCAGGGGAGTTTGTGCTATTTAATACCATTAAGTTTAGGGCGATGAGATACATAAAATCACCTAAACGAGAAATTCCTGTTCCCGACAATAATAATAATTTATTCTTCATGAGCAGTTGGACCTTTCTTTCATTGTTTTTTAATCCTGCAGGAAATAGCGTATTCCTCTTCGGAGTTTGATTGACGAGCGGTTTTGTTTTCCCAGCGTAATAAAACTTGTGTAACTTCCCAAGTAAGTTGTTGTAATTCCTCTGGAGTTAAAAATAAATGAGATACAATATGACTGCCTGTATTCGGTCCTTCTGTGCCGCTTTCTTCAATATAGAAATGAGCAGATTTTGCCTTGTAATATTTTTCAATAATTCCTCGTTTTTCTTTCGTGTCTACTAATTCAAGTAACCCTCCATCATATAAAATTTGAACGTGATAATGTACGCTACCAGCAGATTTATTTAGTTTAGTAGCTACTTGTTTTGCAGTGAGTGCCTCGTCTTTTAAAAGGTGAAGAATTTGAATGCGAGTTGCATTAGAAATGAGCTTCTGCTGCTCAGCTGAAATAGTAAGTCTATCGTCAAACATTATGACATCTCCTTTCTTATAATCTAAATTTATTGTACATTCTAAAAAATTAGAACGTAAGGGAAATAAATCGCCTTTTTCCTTTATATTTCGACATAAAGAAAAATAGCATGTATATAAACATGCTATTAAGTGATAGTAGATTCTTCACTCAGTTTCCCGCGATAAAACAGGTAAAGCCATATAAAACTAACAAAAATACAGCATATAGCTAATAGGCTACCAATAATTTGCGGAGAAAGGACTTCTAAAAGTGCTCCTGTAAAAAACATGGATAACTGAATAAGAGATCCATAAATGGAATAATGGAATGAAAAAACTTTACCCATCATATTTTCATTCGTGTAAGTTTGAAGTAATGTCGTATCAAGTGGAACGATGATTCCTCCTGCTATGCGCATACAGAGCAATGTAATGATACCGATAATAAGTTGATTGGACAAAATGAATCCGAGAAAGAAAATTCCTTGTAGGAAATAGGCCCAACCGAATGCTTTTTTCATTTTTTCTTTATTATGAGGCATATAAAGATTAACGAGGAGGCTTCCAATCATAAGCCCAGCCCCTTGAATCGTATATAAAATTCCAATGTTGGTGTGGAAAATCTTTTCGGCATAAATTGTTAGAAGTAGCTGATAAGCGCCTCCAATAATACCCCATGAAATGCCGACAAGAATTAACGTTAAAATTATTTTTGTTTGTAATATGTATGTATAACCATCTTTTATATCAGTAAAAAATGCTTTTTTCTTGCCACAAGTATCATGAGAAGGAACACTCATATTATAAATAAAATAGGCTGAAATAAAGTATGATAGGCTATTTACTAAAAAAGCGAACTCAATATGTAAAGATTGTGCAATGATTCCGCCTAAAGAAGCACCCATAATAGACATAAAACCATTAATTGTACTAGAAAGAGAGTTAGCAGTTACGAAATGATTTTGGTGTACGATATTTTTCAAGGTTGCTTGTTTAGCCGGCTCAAATAAACAAGAAAGTACGGATAAACATATGTTAGAAATGAAAATAATTTCAATTTTATATAGTGCAAATAAGTAAGTGAGGACGATTATGCCTCGTGAAATATCAGTAAAAATCAGAATCTTCTTTTTAGGAAAACGATCTACAATCCCGCCTATGAATGGACTAAGAAGAAGCTGTGGTAAACCTTTACTTATCAAAGTAAGGGCGACCATAAAAGGCGATTCCGTTATGCTGTAGACAAATGTTAATAAAGCTACCGTATGAAACCAATCTCCAAGTACACTTAATGTTTGCCCATAAAATAGTTTTTTGAAGGTATTATTTGTTTTCAAAAGTGTGCTATAAGAAATTGACATAAAAGATTAATCCTTATGTAATAATGATGCTTGAACTTGTTTCTTCCATTCACTTAAATACACTTTCTCCTCTGTAGGAAGTCCAACAGGTAATTGTGCAATTAATTCTAAACTATTTCCGTCAGGATCGTTAAAGTATACGGCGGCATGCGCTAATTCTGGAAAAACAATCGGTTCAATTGGTTCCATTCCAAAATCTTTTCGTGCTGAAATGCCTTTTTGATTTAGCCAATGAATCGCATTTTCTAAATCATGTAAGCTTACTTGAAAGGCGATGTGTCGTAAAGAGGGATGATAATTAACTTTGTATTCTGTGCCTTCCCAAAGATCGAGCCAACTTTCGTTTTCTTTAATCCAAAAGAAAGCAATATCATCTCCTCTTTTATATAATTTCAGTCCAAGTAATTTATAAAAAGATATTGATATCTCTAAGTTACTGACAGGTAAATGTGCTTCGTAAAGACCTTTAATCATTGTAATCCTCCTTAGTAAAATATTTCTTATTTCATAGTAAACTTTTTTTTATTAGTTGAAATCACAAAAAGGAGGGATATCACTTCATACGAAAGTATGAAAAAACAGCTCAAATATGAGCTGTTTTCGCATAGTTTTTCGTTCATTTGTTAAGGATAGGATATATTAGTATCCGTATCCGCCGCCACCCCAGCAGCTACATCCGATGATGATTAGAAGGATGAATAGTACGATAAGCAAAGCAAATCCACCGCCGAAACCAGAGCAACTTCCACCATAGCTCATATGTTTTCCTCCTTTTGAGTAAGTTAATCTATATAATTCATGGACTACTATATACAGTATGTTTTTTGTATGGAAAAGGAGCCAGTCTCTTTTGTAATTAGACAAACGCCTGTATGGTTATTTTGATTGTATATTGTGCTAGGGGTATGTGAAGAAATCGTTATATATTTTGCGATTTGTTCATAAAAAAATATAAAAATTGTAAAAAAAACCATTTTTATATTTTTTTATGAGAGGATTTGTACTATAATTTTACAAGTAATATTATGGGAAAAGGGAGTTTTAGTAAAGAGATGGAGATGGGAAAATTACACAATAAAATAGAAAACAAAAAGAAAGAGCTAATCCAACTTGTTGCTAGACACGGATTGGATCATGATAAAGTTTTGTTATTTAGCCGAGATTTAGATATACTTATTAATAAGTTTATGAATGTAAAAGATAAATTACATAAATAATTTGTAGTTTTTTATATTAGGATATTTTGCGAAAAAGGAGAGAAAATTATTTGGAACATTTACAAGAAGAGTTATATAAACAAATAAAAGAAGAAAAAGGTATTGTTACAGTTTTTTTAAAGAGTGGCGTTAGAATAGTAGGAGAAATTGTTGCGATAGACAAATTTACCGTTTTAATGTTAGTTGATGGAAAACAACAACTGATTTACAAGCAGGCTGTATCAACGATAATGAAATAAGACACTCAATTTGAGTGTCTTTTCATTATCGTTTGCAAGCTTCCACGTCAATGCCGGCAGCTAGTAATTTCTTTTCTCCATCTTGTTCAATCATTTTTTGTAATTTAGATAGGAAAGAATCAAAGTTTGTATGCTTTGCCACTTGGAATGTCATTTTATGCTCAATTGGTAGCCACGTATCAATATCAGCTTCGTTATGCTGAATTTTCACCTCAAGCTTATCAAGTGCGTTGGCAACTTTTGCTTCGTACGTTTCTTTCGCTTCAAACTCCATCCATAAATCATATAATTCCTCACCGAGAGAACCTTTTAGTGTTCGTTTAATATTTAAAATGGCTTCTTGCTCATTTTTTTGTTTTTGTAATTGTAATTCATGACTATTCATTGTATCAAAAGCAGGAATATCACCAGCTTCAGCTTCGACTAGGTCGTGAATGATAACCATTTTAAGTAATTTTTCAATATTTACTTTTTGATCTAAATAAGGCTCAACTAAAATGGCCATTAGAGACATGCGCCAAGTATGTTCAGCAACGCTTTCTTGACGTCCGTTAGAAAGCCAGCTATGTCGCATTTCATATTTTAGTTTTTCTGCTAGTGCAATGACTTGTAAAATGTTATGTTCCATCGTGATCCTCCTCATATTTCCATACTATAATTCTAATATGGAAATGAAATGTGTCAATTCTATGAGTATATTGCGATAAATAGATGATGAGCGTATAATACTTATTATATGTGAAAACGCATTATTAAAATAAAAAAATGTTTTATAAAAATGAAAAGGGAAGGGCCGGAATATGGGAGACGAAAATCAAGTGTTTGCTAGACCAGAAAGAAAAAAAAGGAAGTTTGATATTTCTAGCCCAGTGGGCATAATAGTAGGTTTTGCTATTGTAATAGCGGCAATTATGATTGGCGGCGGCGGAGTAAAAGCTTTTAAAAACTTTTTAGATGTTTCATCTATTTTAATTGTAATAGGGGGAACAACTGCGACAATTGTTGTGGCATATCGATTTGGAGAAATAAAAAAATATACGAAAAGTATTTTTACTGTTTTACATAGAAAAGAAGAAGATTTAGAACAGTTAACGGATTTGTTTGTCGATTTTTCGAAAAAGTCTAAAAAACACGGTTTGCTTTCTTTAGAAGTTGATGGAGAGCAAGTAGACAATCCTTTTATTCAAAAAGGAATTCGATTAATGTTAAGTGGTTACGATGAAGATGAATTAAAAGAAGTGTTAATGAAAGATGTTGAAACGGAAGTGTATGAGTTAAGAAAAGGGGCAGCATTATTAGATAAAATTGGCGATTTTGCTCCAGCTTGGGGCATGATAGGGACTTTAATCGGTCTTATCATTATGCTTCAAAACTTGCAAGACACATCGCAGATTGGTACAGGGATGGCAGTTGCGATGTTAACGACATTGTATGGGTCAGTACTTGCAAATATGATTGCAATCCCTCTTGCTGAAAAGGTGTATCGTGGTATTGAAGATTTATATACAGAGAAGAAGTTTGTTATTGAAGCGATTTCAGAATTATATCGCGGTCAAATTCCTTCTAAATTAAAGTTGAAACTCGATACATATGTATACGAAACAAAGATAAAAAAAGTAAAACGAGCAGCCTAATATTTCAAGGAGTGGTATGGTTATGATGCAACGACCGCAAAAGGGATCGCCTCGTTGGATGACGACTTTTACAGATTTAACGATGTTATTATTAACTTTCTTTGTATTACTAGTTGCTACATCAAAGCAGGATGCAGTAAAATTGTCACAGATGCTTGAAAAGTTTAGTGACGTGGAGCAAGTAGATGCAAAAGTAATGGAAAGTACAATACCAGATATTTCACATGAAAAAAATGATGAAAAAATGGTCTCGAAAAAAAGAATGGATGAATTATATAAGAAATTAAAAGCATATGTAGATAATAACGGTATTAGTCAAGTGAATGTATATCGTGAGGATACTGGGGTAAGCGTCGTCATAGTAGATAATTTAATATTTGATACGGGTGACGCAAATGTTAAACCGGAAGCGAAAGAGATAATAAGTCAATTAGTTGGATTTTTCCAATCAGTACCAAATCCGATTGTTGTTGAAGGGCATACAGATAGTAGACCGATTCATAACGACAAATTCCCTTCTAATTGGGAGTTATCTTCAGCAAGGGCAGCTAATATGATTCATCACTTAATTGAAGTGTATAATGTGGATGATAAAAGGCTAGCTGCGGTAGGATATGCAGACACAAAGCCAGTTGTACCAAATGATTCACCGCAAAATTGGGAGAAAAACCGTCGCGTTGTCATTTACATAAAAGAATAGTATATTATCATTTTAATAATAAAATAATGAAAATACGAAAATTCTTTTAAAAAAATATTAAATTTTATCATTTTATTTTGTATAATGAGTGAGAATGATAAGGTGAAATATTAAGATATATTTATACATAGAAGGAGAGAATTAAAAAGAATGGCACATAAAATTTTAGTTGTAGACGATGCGATGTTCATGCGAACGATGATTAAAAACCTATTAAAAAGTAATTCTGAATTTGAAATTATTGGTGAAGCAGAGAATGGAGTAGAAGCAATTCAGAAGTTTAAAGAACTTCAACCGGATATTGTAACATTAGATATTACTATGCCAGAAATGGACGGACTTGAAGCGTTAAAAGAAATTATTAAAATTGATTCAAGTGCAAAAGTTGTTATTTGTTCTGCAATGGGACAACAAGGTATGGTATTAGATGCAATTAAGGGTGGAGCAAAAGACTTTATTGTAAAGCCATTTCAAGCGGATCGCGTAATTGAAGCTTTAACAAAAGTAGCAAACAGCTAATATAGAAGGGGTGCCACAAGGAATCTAAACATTGATAGCGGATATGCGTGTGGCCCCCTTTTTTCTTGCTTTAAAACACTAAATTGTTATACATAAATGAAATGTTTGTTAGACAGGTAGGGGATGAAAATGCAAACAGATCTATTAAATATATTTTTTGAGGAATCAGAAGAACATTTACAATCGCTAAATGAAAATGTGCTAACTTTAGAACAAAATCCCACTGATATGGATGTTGTGGGAGAAATTTTCCGCTCAGCCCATACATTTAAAGGTATGTCAGCGAGTATGGAATTTACGGAAATGGCGGATTTAACGCATAAAATGGAAAACGTTTTAGATGAAATTCGTCATGGAAATATAGTTGTAAATGCAGAGATTATTGATGTGATTTTTGAGTGCATTGATAATTTAGAGAAGATGGTTGCAGATGTGCAACAAGGCGGAATGGGCAATATTGATGTAGTTGCAACTAAACAGAAATTAGAAGCATTATTGAATGGCAATATAGAAATTCCTACGGAACATATAGAACAAAAAACTATAAATAATGATGATGCAGTTTCACATGAAGTGCATATAACCGTTGAACAGCAAGCGATTTTAAAAGCAGTACGTGCGATTATGTGTATTGAAGCACTGCAAAATGTGGGTGAGATACAAAAAACGGTTCCTAGTATTGAAGAAATCGAAGCGGATGCTTTCGGATTTGAATTCACAGTATTTATGGATACTGATCAAAGTGAAGAAGAATTAAAACAAGTAGTGCTTCATGTTTCTGAAATTGAGAAAGTAGAAGTGAAGCAAGGACATACATTAAAAGAAGTAGTCTCGAAAGAATTGGGTACACAAGAAGCCGTGCAGGAAGATATACAAGCAGCTACGCATGTGGAATCAACTAAAGAAGTATCGAAGCAACCTGCTAGTGCTACACCAGCTAAAAGCACTGCAAAAACGAAAAATGGTAAAGTGGAAAATCGTTCCATACGCGTTCAATTAGAAAAAATTGAAAGATTAATGAACATGTTTGAAGAAAGTGTAATTGAGCGTGGTCGTATAGATGAATTGGCACAAGCAATTCAAAACAAGGAATTAATTGAGCATTTAAATCGATTAGGCGATATTTCAAAAGATATTCAAAATGTACTACTAAATATGCGTATGGTGCCGATTGAAACAGTCTTTAATCGTTTCCCACGTATGGTACGTATGTTAGCGAAAGATTTAGGGAAGAAAATTGATTTACAAATTACAGGTGAAGACACAGAAGTTGATAAAATTGTTATTGATGAAATCGGTGATCCACTCGTTCATTTAATTCGTAATGCAATTGATCACGGTGTTGAGACTGTTGAACAACGTCGTGATGCTGGTAAAAATGAGACAGGTACAATTAAATTAGAAGCGTTCCATAGTGGAAATCATGTCGTTATTCAAATTACGGATGATGGAAATGGAATTCATAAAGGGAAAGTATTAGAAAAAGCGATTAAAAATGGTGTTGTAACAGAATCTGAGGCAAATAAATTAACGGATCGTGAAGTATTTGATTTGATCTTCCAACCAGGATTTAGTACAGCTGAAGTTGTATCAGACCTTTCTGGTCGTGGCGTTGGATTAGACGTAGTGAAACATACGATCCATAGTTTAGGTGGACATTTAATTATTGATTCTGAAGAAGGAAAAGGTAGTACATTTAGAATTGAACTGCCATTAACGTTGTCCATTATTCAATCTATGCTTGTTCAAACGAATGATAAACGTTATGCTTTCCCTCTTGGTAATATTGTTGAAGCAATTCGGATTAAGAGAGAAGACATCCAATCCTTACAAGGAAAAGATGTGTTAAATTACCGTAATCAAATTATTGAAGTGAAGCATTTAAGTACTGTATTTGGTGAGAAAACAGTAGATGAGGCGTTTGCGTCATATGATGGTCAAATGGTTCCTGTGTTAATTGTTCGTAATACACATCGCAGCTATGGACTTATTGTAAACACAATTATCGGTCAAAGAGAAATAGTCCTAAAGTCATTAGGTGACTTCTTTGCAGAGAGTTCTAATTATTTCTCTGGTGCGACAATTCTCGGTGATGGACGAGTGGTCCTCATTTTAAACCCAGAAGGTTTATAATAGGAATGAAGGAAAGCTCCCCACTTGTATACAATTGGGGAGCTTTTTGGTTAATCGTTACTAATCTAAAAATGGGAATAAATACATATTAACGTTTTATATAATAAGTTTGTTAAAATAAAATGAGAGTTTATATCATTTGATAGAAAAACAGAAATGAGGAGGCAGAGAAAATGCCTGAGCAACACACAAAAGGGGATACGAGCACAATTGTGCTAGAAAAAGAAAATGAGCATTTAACGCCTCAAGAATGCGATATTCTTGGCGAAATTGCAAATATATCATTTGGTTCAGCTTCGACTGTATTATCAACAATCTTAAATAGGCAAGTAAGCATTACTGCTCCTCGCATAGAATTGGTAGATTTATATGATTCAAGCGACGTCGAAGTTCCACACGTTGTATTAAACATTCATTTTACAAAAGGATTAGATATGGAAAACCTTCTTGTCCTTAAGCAAGATGTTGCATTATCTATTGCTGATTTAATGATGATGGGAACAGGTGAAGTGGAAGACGGAAAAGAACTTGGTGAATTAGAGCTAAGTGCTGTACAAGAAGCGATGAATCAAATGATGGGGTTCGCAGCTACATCTATGTCTGAATTCTTCCAAGATACAGTAGATATGTCTCCGCCGACAATTAAAGTTGTAAAGTTATCAGAAGAAATGGAAAAAATTTCTGAAATCGATGGGAATCAAACGATTGTTAAAGTATCGTTTGATTTAAAGATAGATAATCTTGTAAACTCTAAACTTGTGCAAATTGTTTCAGTTGAACATGCGAAACGAATGGTAAATAAATTAATGCAATTATCTGGTGGAGTAGAAGAAAAAGACGAGCCAGCGGAAGTAGTGGAAACTGAGATTGTAGAAGAACAAGTTGAAAAAGAGCATTTAACACAAGAAGAGAAAGATGTCCTTGGGGAAATTGCAAATATTTCAATTGGTTCCGCTTCAACAGTATTGTCAACACTTTTAAATCAGCCAGTTACAATTAGTACGCCCAATGTAGAATCAATCAATGTTCGTCATTATGACGGAGTACCAGTCCCATTTGTTATTTTAAATGTTGATTTTGTTGAAGGACTAAAGAATGAGAATGTATTCGTATTTACGAAAGATGTCGCTTTAACAATGGTAGATTTAATGATGATGGGAACAGGGGAAGTTGATCCAGAGAAAGAACTTAGTGAATTAGAACTGAGCGGTATTAAAGAGATCATGAACCAAATGATGGGGCACGCTGCAACAGCGATGTCAGAAATGTTTCAAGAAAAAATGGACATGACACCACCAAATGTTAAATTCGTAACGTTAAAAGAAGAAATGGAATATTTGGGAGAGTCAATGAAAGTGGACGAACTCGTTCAAATTACGTTCAACCTTGAAATTGGCGACCTGCTTCAATCGAAAATGTATCAAATTTTACCGATTTCAGAAGCGAAAGAAATGGTAAGAAGACTTCTATATCCAATGATGGAAGAGGAAGAAGAGATTGTTACAGAAGAAATTGAAGAAGAAAAAATTGTAGAATCTGTTGTACAACCTATTGAATTTAAAGAAGTAAAACAAATGGAACCAGTATACATGGACACATCCATCTTACAAAATGTAGAAATGAATGTGAAATTTGTATTTGGAAGCACAGTGAAAACCATTCAAGATATTTTAAGTTTACAAGAGAATGAAGCAGTTGTGCTAGATGAGGATATTGACGAGCCAATTCGTATTTATGTAAATGATGTATTGGTGGCGTATGGTGAACTTGTAAATGTAGATGGATTTTTCGGAGTAAAAGTGACGAAATCGCTATAAGTCGTTGAAATAGGAGTTTGAGCTAGTAGATGAAAAACGTAAAGTTTTTTCTAATGAGCTGGTTATTCATAAATGTGTGTCTGTTCTTCCCTCTGCAAAGTCAGGCGGAAGAACAAATTGAGCCAGATCAAAAACTAAATGAAATGAATGTACAAGAAGAAAACAAAGAAATTCAAGAGCAGCCAGAGCAAGTGAATCAAGGTAAAGAGGAACAACAAGAAGTAACAAATGAACAAGAGGTCGAAAAAAAGATAGAGACGGATCAAGGGATTATTACAGTAAATAAACCAGAATTACAGGTTGGCGAAGAAGTGCGGATTATTGTAGAGCCGAAAGAGCAAAATGTTCAAAGTATAAAAGGTATTTTGCGCTTGCCAAAAAACGGCGATCAGTATGAACAAGAAAGAGTGCTATCGTTTAAGTATGAAGAGGAAACGAATCGATGGATTGCTAACTACAAGGTCGAGACTTTTGATTTGCAAGGTGATTGGAACCTGCAGCTCATTCAAAGTTCTAAAGAAAATGAGAAAGAAGAACTCACTGAAAATGAAGTGAAAGTCCCGCTCGTTCAGATTAAAAATGAAACGCCAACTATAGATAAAGAATTGCCGAAGTTACATAAAGTTACTATTGATGAAGCGAAAGAGAAGTTAATTGAACGGAAACAAGGTGATTCTATACGTGTGCGAGTGAAGGCGGCAGACAAAGAATCGGTTGTGAAAGAGGTTCGTGTGACATTAAAGGGGAAAGAAAATAAAGAAATTACATTTTTATTAGATTACAATAAGCGCGATATGGATTGGCAAAAGGTATTTGAAATAACGGATGCGTTGCCAATTGGCTCATACGAATTACTTGTAGAGATAGTGGATGCGGCAGGCAATAAACTCGTTGAAGAAAGTGAGTATGTCGTTTCTGTTTTGGAGCAAAAAACAGAAGAGGATAAAAAGATAGAAGAACGAGAGAATGAAGATGAATTAGAAAATAAATTAGAAGATAAGAAAGAAACTGAGAAGCAGGAAGACTCGAAAGTAGAAATCCCGCTTCAGGAAAAAAAACCACAAGTTGTTCAAATTCCAAAAAAAGAAGAGAAAGTAAACGATCTTATAAAAGAACCATTGAAAGAGAAAGAAAAAATTACTTATGTTATAAAAGAGCCTCTCACAGACAACAAGGAAGTAAATAAAACGAAGGCTCAAAAAGATAAAGATAATAACAATCAAGTCATTTCGAAAAAGAAAAAAGAAGAGCCAGAAGACAAGAAAGAAGCAAAAAGTGAACAGGGAATACAAGCTTCTAATGTATTTACTATCATGTCAGGTTTATTCGTACTATTTTTAGTTTTAAAGAGTAATAAAGAATGGGGCTAAGTATTTCATAGTAGTGGAGGCGCTTAAATGGAAATTAAACGTACGACAATTGAAGATAAGACGCTACAACCATTAAAACAGCCTGCAGCTATTTCGGAACATGAAATCCAGAAAGAACGAAAGCATAGTAATCTAGTGTTTACTGGACAGTCTAAGATTATTTCGAAAAATAATGAAATAGGGATTTTACTTGCGAGTTTAGGTGATGGAAAGGTTATGAAGGAAATGCTTTCTAAAGAGATGGATACAGTACTGCAACTCTTTAAAAAGTTGCATACGTTATCTGAAGAAGGGAAGCAAACAGAAAAAGTATTTGAACAAGTAATGAGAAGTTTACAAGGACTTGTTAAGCAGGCGCATATAAAAGAACTTCCTTTGTTAGATGGAACGTATGATTTCGCAGAAGTACAACTATCATTTGGTAGAAAGGTACATATTCCGTTATTAGATGTAAGTGCACTCATTTCTAGAGTGGAAAGTGATTCGTCAGAAGGAAATATAAATTTAATGGTAACGGTTATTACTGCTTACATAATGAAATTGTCTAACGAAACTATTTTAATTAGCGTTACAGATCGCACTGCTAAAGAGCGGGATGTAAGTGTATGGAGAGCACTTGCAGAAATGAATATGACACAATTATCACAGGCGTTGAAACAAACGATGCAAGAACATAAATGGTCAATGACGTTTCTTTTTCTCTTTATATGGGTAGTTTGTATTATTTTAATTCGAGTTATATAAAAAGGTCGTCACTTTACATTGTGACGACCTCTTTTATATTTTTTCGTAGAAGAATGTATCAAATCTCTGAAGATTATAACGTTCAGGTGTTAAAATTTGTTCGGTACTACCAACAAATAGTACGCCGCCTTTTCGTAAAGAACGACTAAACTTTTCATAAAGTTTTACCCTTGCTTCTTCAGTAAAGTATATCATTACGTTGCGACAAATGATTAAATCGTAATTTGTATCGAACGACTGCATTAACAGGTCGTGTTGTTTGAACGTGACGTTTTGCTTAATATTTTGATGTAATGAATATATATCATTCTCTTTTGTAAAATGACGCTCTTTCAAATCGATAGGTAATTCTTTTAAAGAACGTTCTGTATATTGACCGCGTTTTGCAGTTTCTAAAATGTGAAAATCAAGATCTGTTGCTTGTATATCAAAACGAAATGGAGCTAGATGCTTCGATAAAATTAAAGAGAGTGTATACGGTTCTTCACCGGCAGCGCAAGCGGCACTCCATACTTTTAATTTTCCGTTATTTTGTTCAAGTAATTTTGGTAGTGCTTTCGTCTCTAACGTTTGCCAACGTTCTTTATTTCTAAAAAATTCTGAAACGTTAATTGTAATATAATCAATAAAACTTAAAAATAAATTTTGATCGGTACGTAAATTGCTTAGAAAACTAGTGTAGTTCTCAAAGCCCTTTCTCGAAATAAAAGCGTCGATTCTACGACGCATTCTATCTTGTTTATATGAAGCGATATCCATATTGAATTGTTGTTTAAAACTCGCGATAAAATGATCATAATCTTGTTCAATTATCATATTTATAATAGGCACAATAACAATATTGTGCCTCCCCCTTTACATCATACGGATTTTTTGTTCAAAGTTTTTTTTCATCTGTTTTTCATGTAAACCTGGTAAATCATAAATAACAGCATCAATCCCAGCTTCTTTTGCAATATCAACGGGAATGACAGATGTATGCTTGTCTCCGTTATAAAAACAGAGAACTAAATCGGTATCTTCAATAATTTGTTTAACAAAAAACATATAATCTGATCGGTAAATAGAGTCGGAAGGATGATCAAAAGCAACATACTCGGCTCCGTGTGTTTTTAAATAATCAACGATTTCTTGAAATTCATCTGTTACTGCTTGAAACGGTTGTAGCGTGTAAAGGCATAAATTTTGAGCGAGTCTTTCGTTTTCGACGAAAAAACGAAGTACCTCATTTTCAATAGATTTATAACATAATATGTAAATTTTATGTTTGTGAGCATAGTCAGTTAAAAATTTTTTAATTTCTTCTTGATCTAATGCTGTTAATTGATTTGAACCACAAAGAAAAATATTCATAGAATTGTGCCACCTCATGCTAAATTGTAACATATCTTCTATAAAAAATAACTGCAAAATATTAGTGTTCAGAGTATAATTATAAATAACTAGATTTTACGATTAACTTTAGGAAGAAATAAAAAAATAAAAAGGTGATATATATGCTGCGTTCTATCTCGCATAATCCAATTTTATCGCATATACCGCCTGCTACTCAAATGCCGAAAGAAGCAAATGTCAGGACAGGACTTGCATTTTCGGATAATTTGCATGCAGATCCGAAAAAAGATAAATTGCTAGAACAAATGGAAGCATTTGTCGATAACATTGGAGAAATTAAAGAGAAAATTGAAATGGAATTAACACTTGATAACGTAATGGAATACAAAAATACAGTAAAATCATTTTTGAATTTTTACGTTGACAATGTATTGCAATATAAAGATGTCATGTCTCGTCATCCACGTTATGGATATTCACAGAAAATGACGATTGTGAAACAGGCGGAAATGGGATTAAATGAGTTAGAAGATGTTATGAACTTAATTAATACGAAAACAGGACATTTAGAAATGTTAAATCAAATTGGAGAGATCCACGGTTTAATTGTAAATTTAGTCTTGTAAAAGGGAAGGAAGCTATATGTACATACAATTATATGAAAAGCTCGTTATTATTCAAAAAGCATATGAAAACATTCAAGCGCTTGGAGAACAAATATATGAGAATTTAAAACATAAAAATGTAAATGCAGTTCAAAAGTTACAAGTAGAGCAATTGCAGTACATTGATGGTTTAAAAAAGTTATCAAGTTCATTTGAAGAAATAGTTGTTCAGTTTTGTAAAGAACAGGGCGTGGAATCATTTCGCGTAAGTGCGTTATTTTCGTATTTTTCTAACGAAGAAATTGAAAAAATGGAAGAATTACAAAAAACTGTAGCTGAATTAGAAGAGAATGTAAAAATGATTCTTTTGAAAAATCAATATTACTTAAACGTACTATTAAAAACTACAGAAAGTATTGTGGATTCCGTTTCTGAATATAATTTAGAGCGAAACAATAATTCACAAATCTTTATGAACGAACTATTGTAAAGGGGAAGTGAAACATTATGAGATTATCTGATTATAATACGCCGCTATCGGGTTTGTTAGCGGCACAAATGGGATTACAAACGACGAAACAAAATTTATCAAACATTCATACGCCTGGTTATGTGCGTCAAATGGTGAATTACGGATCGGCTGGAGCAAGTCAGGGCTATTCACCAGAACAAAAAATAGGTTACGGTGTACAAACGTTAGGCGTTGACCGTATTACAGATGAAGTGAAGACGAAACAGTTTAACGATCAATTATCTCAACTCTCTTACTATAACTACATGAATTCGACTTTATCACGTGTAGAATCTATGGTTGGAACGACAGGAAAGAATTCATTATCTAGTTTAATGGATGGCTTCTTTAATGCCTTTCGTGAAGTTGCGAAAAATCCAGAACAACCAAATTACTATGACACATTAATTGCTGAAACTGGGAAGTTTACAAGCCAAGTAAATCGTCTGGCGAAAGGCTTAGATACAGCAGAAGCACAAACGAGAGAAGATATTGAAGCGCATGTCAATGAATTTAATCGTCTTGCTGGCAGCTTAGCGGAAGCGAATAAAAAAATTGGACAAGCAGGTACACAAGTGCCAAATCAACTTTTGGATGAACGTGATCGTATCATTACAGAAATGTCTAAGTATGCAAATATAGAAGTGTCTTATGAATCTATGAATCCTAATATCGCGAGTGTTAGAATGAATGGTGTTTTAACAGTAAATGGACAAGATACATATCCACTTCAATTAAATAAAGAAAAAGAACCAATGACTGCTGAAATTTACGGTTCGGAAATTCCTTTAACTAGTGGAGCAATCCAATCAGCGATCGATACGAAAGCGAAGATTGCTAGTTATAAGAAAAACCTTGAAGAACTAATGGGTTCTGTAAAGAATGAAGTGAACACAGTAATGGGGAAAGAGTTCTTCGTTGGAGATCAAGCGAAAGATATGAAATTAAACCCTGAATTTGCAAAAGATGTTTCGAAAATGAAAATATCAGCTGAAACAGCAAATAAACTAGCAGCAATTACAGATGGAAATTATAAAGAAGGTCTTTCTTATAAACAAGCATTAGACCAATTCGTAGTTGGTGTTGCATCTGATAAAAGTGCAGTGAATGCTTATCAAAAAATTCATGGGGATTTATTAGAGGGGATTCAGCAAGAAAAAATGGGTGTTGAAGGCGTTAATATGGAAGAGGAAATGGTTAATTTAATGGCCTTCCAAAAATATTTCGTTGCAAACTCTAAAGCTATTACTACGATGAATGAAGTGTTTGATAGTCTATTTTCGATTATTCGATAAGTGATAGTAATTGATTGGAAATATATAAGGAGGAGATAGAAATGAGAGTATCTACATTTCAAAATGCAAGCTGGGCAAAGAATCAGTTAATGGATTTGAATGTGCAACAACAATACCACCGAAATCAAGTAACTTCAGGGAAGAAAAACCTTTTTATGAGTGAAGATCCACTTGCGGCAAGTAAATCATTTGCGATTCAACATTCATTGGCGAACATTGAACAAATGCAAAAAGATTTAGCTGACTCGAAAAATGTATTAACACAAACTGAAAATACTTTACAAGGTGTTTTGAAATCTGTAACGAGAACAGATCAATTAATGTTGCAGGCGTTAAGTGAGCAAAATGGTGAAAAAGAATTGAAGGCCATCGGTGCAGAGATTGATCAAATTTTAAGACAAGTTGTATATTTAGCCAATACGAAAGAGCAAGGTCGTTATATTTTTGGTGGTGATAGTACAGAGAAGCCACCATTTACAGAAGATGGTACGTATCAAGGTGGACAAAATGATGTGAACTGGCAACTAAATGATGGCTATGAATTAAAAGCATTCCGTAACGGCGAAGCATTATTATCCCCTGTTATAAAAACGTTAAAACAGATAAGTGAAGCGATGCAAAACGGTGACCAAAAAGCGTTACAGCCGTTATTAGGAGAAAATAAGAAAAACCTAGATGGCATCATTAACCGTACAACTGAAGTTGGTTCGACAATGAACACAATGGAGACATTTAAAACGATTTTAAGTGAACAAAATTTAGCACTTCAAGAAAATCGTAAAGAAATTGAAGATGTTGATTTAGCGGTAGCAATCTCTGATTTAGCGTATATTAATGCGACGTATGAAGCAACGCTTAAAGCAGTTAGTACGATGAGTAAAACGAGTATTTTAGACTACATGTAATATACAAGGAGTGAGAAAAATGGCAGGAACAACGATGACAGGTATTGGTGGTAGACAACAGATTTGGAACCTTGGAAATAATATGATCGATACTTCTAACCTAGTAGAATTAGAGCTGCAAGCGTTAGATATGAGGAAAACACCGTATACGAAAGAAAAGAACGATCTTACAAATGATAAACTATTATATACAAGTTTGAAATCGGAATTTAGCTCTTTCACACAAACTTTTAAAAACTTAGCGGCTTTTAAAGGGAATGAAAAAAAAGTAACGACAACGCAAGAAGGCTATATAGATGTAAAAGCTGATGGTGGTGCAATTGCTGGCACTTTTAATATGACGATTACTCAGCTTGCACAGCGTCATCAAATAGCCTCTAATAAGGTTACTAATATAAATGCGAAGCTTCCTAAAGATGAAACAATCAAACTAGGTGATAAAGAACTAAAAGTAACAACTGATATGACATATAAAGATTTAATTAATAAAATTAATGACGGAGATTATGGTGTATCGGCTTATACACTTGGAGATAAAATTTTCATGACCTCGAAAAAAGAAGGGGCAATGAATGAAATTAAATTAGAAAAGACACCGTCTAATGTACTTACAGATTTATTTTATTCGAAAGTGGAAGGAAAAGACCCACTTGCCACGGAAATGAAATTAAATACTATTAACGAAGCATTAGATGCAAAATATACTATTAATGGTATTGAAGGTAAAAGTCCTAGCAATACAATTGAAGCTCTTCCAGGCGTGAAAATTGAATTGTTAAAAGTAACTGAGCCGAAAGTAGAAGGAACATCAGATGCAGGTACAACAACAGAACCAAAAGCAAAAGGCATAGATCTAAAATTCACAGTAAGTGACTCAAACGTAACAGACGCATCAAATAGTATTAAAAAGATGGTTGCAGATTATAATAAAGCTGTTTCTACTGTAGATATCTTTGCTGGTAAAGGTGGAGCCTTTCAAGGACAAGCTATTATGCAAAGTGTGCGTCAAGCTATGAACAATGTTGTAACATTTTCACAAGATGGTAATTATTTATTCTCGTTTGGTATTCAATTAAAGCAAGATGGAACGATGGAAGTTAATGATGAAAAATTAACACAAGCACTAAAAGAGAAGCCAGATGCAGCGAAGCAATTTTTCTTTAGTTCTAACGGTTTAGGAAAAATGATGGAAGAGCCACTTGATAAGTTATTTGGTGATAAAGGTGTAGTTGGAGAACGAGTAAAAAACATTGATTCACGTGTAAGTGATTTAGATAAAAAGATTAAAGATATTGAGACGCAAAACTTGCAAAAGCAAGATGAAATTGTGAAGAAGTATCAAAAGCTAGAAAGTACATTAGCAGCGCTAGATAGCCAATTAAAAACAATTAAAGCAATGACAAAACAAAAAAGTGATGATTAATGAAAGGTAAGGAAGTGATTGTATGCAAGCATGGCAACGTTATATGCAAAATGATATTATGACGAGTAATCCAATTAAAAATACAATTTTTATTTATGAAAGATGCATTGTAGAGTTTCGTAATTTAGAAGAACTTTTACATACTTTTAAACTACAAGAAGGAGATGCACTTCTTGAAAAGTTAGAACGTATTTTTGAAGAATTAAAACTTCAATTAAATCCTGAGATTACGAAAGATTTATATGATAGTTTATATGGTTTATACGATTGGATTAGCATTCAAATTCAAACGATGAGAGTAACACGTGAAGCAAAAGACATGGATGCGATTGTGAAAGTGTTACAAGATTTAATAGATGGTTACCGCGGAGCACTTGAAAATGAACAATGATATTTATCGGACGTTTGTTGGCTGTTTTAATGAAATCGGTGAATTACAAGTGTCAGATGGAGAGTTTGCTGAGAAGAGTGAGATGTTAAATCGTTGGATGATGACATTGGATGAAGAAACGCGTGCACAAGTTGCAGCAGAAGTAAGCCCATTCATTATTAAGGCGGCGCAGCATATTCGAGATAAGCAAAAGATTTTAGAAGAAATGATTATGACAAATGATGGGCGCATGAAAGCTAATTCATTTTACGGTAAATTTTAGTGATAGAGTTTAGAAACGGATTCCCCTTTTAAGAGGGGATCCATTCCTTTGTTTAAATAAAGACCTCCGCTGATTGAGGTTTCATTTTATGACTGTAATGAAAAAATAGTAGTAATCTAAATAATGTGAAAATGGACTTTAGTGTGTAGATCATATATTGAAATGTTTCATAGATTATTGCGTGTATACAGTTTTTTGTATTCTTTTTTATATTTTTGTATTTTTCTAAAGACAACAATGAAAAAATGGAATAAAATATGTAAGGGTACATGATTGTTAATATTTTAATAAATACATATAAGAAAATAAATAATGAAGTGAAACTTCCATCAGTGGATCATTAAGTTAAAAAAGAAAGGGTGTGGAATATGCCGGATTTAGTGAGTGATGTAGGCCATTATATGAATTATTTAGTAACGAAACGAAATACGGTTTCTAGTAATATTGCAAATGCGAATACACCTGGTTATAAAGCACAAGATGTAGCATTTGCTGAGCAAATGAATAAAAGTAGTGCATTATATAAAAACAATGTTGCAGACTTAAAGAGTAATCCAGAGTTATATCAAACGAATGAAATGCACTTACCGACAGTGAATACGAAAAATACATATGCAAAGATTCAAACGAAGTCAATGCAAACGAATAAAGATGGAAATAGTGTGGATGTAACGACAGAAATGCTAGATTTAATGAAAGTAAATCAGTTATACGGTATTTCAATTAACGCGATTAATACACAATATGCAATTAACCAAGCGGCACGTGGACGTTAAAAGTAGAAGGAGAGACAATGATGTTTCAGGCAATTAATGCAAGTGGCTCAGGACTAACGACAGCGAGAAAGTGGATGGAAGTTACTTCGAACAATATTGTAAATGCAAATACAACGGCTGCTCCGGGGGCAAATTTATATGAGCGTCGTAGTGTAGTACTAGAATCAAACAATAGTTTTGCAAATATGTTAGATGGGTCTCCTACTAATGGGGTAAAAATAAAAAGTATTGAAGCAGATAAAACTGAAAACTTAGTGTATGACCCAACACATCCACATGCGAATGAAGAGGGATATGTACGTTATCCAAATATTGATGTGACTGCTGAAATGACGAATGTAATGGTTGCTCAAAAAATGTATGAAGCGAATACAAGTGTATTAAATGCGAATAAAAAAATGCTTGATAAAGATTTAGAAATCGGCCGAGGATAAGGGGGAATATAGTAATATGAAAATCCAACCAATGCTAAATACGCAACCATTTGGAGCAATTCAGTCAATTGGTGCACCGAAAACTTCTCAAACATCTGTAGTTGAAGGGAAAAAGTTTATTGATTTATTGGAAGATATGAATCAAACGCAAAACAATGCGCAAACAGCAGTATATGATTTACTAACTAAAGGGGTAGGAGAAACGCATGACGTTTTAATTCAGCAGAAGAAGGCTGAATCTCAAATGAAAACGGCTGCTCTCGTACGTGATAATCTTATTGAAAATTATAAGTCACTAATTAATATGCAAATTTAGGAAAGTGGACGGGTGTGTTTAAATGGAAAAGATGAAAAATGTTATCCAATCGTTAAAAACGTGGCATAAGTTAGTAATCGGTGCTGCGCTTTTAGCGATTGTAACAGGAGCACTTTTATACTTCACCTTGCCAGATAAATATGTTGTTGTATATCAAAATTTAAATGATGCAGATAAGCAAGAGATTACAGCAGAATTATCAAAGTTAGGTGTCGATTATCAGTTAGCGGCCGATGGATCGATTCGTGTGCAAAAAAATGATGCTCCATGGGTTCGAAAAGAAATGAATGGGATGGGCTTACCGTTTAATTCTAAAAGCGGTGAGGAAATTTTATTAGAAAGCTCGCTCGGTTCAAGTGAGCAAGATAAAAAAATGAAGCAAATTGTCGGTACGAAAAAGCAATTGGAGCAAGATATCGTAAGAAACTTTGCGACAGTTGAAACGGCAAATGTTCAAATTACATTACCTGAAAAAGAGACAATTTTTGATGAAGAAAAAGCAAAAGGAACAGCTGCGATTACTGTAGGTGTGAAACGTGGCCAATTATTAACGGCAGATCAGGTTGCAGGTATACAGCAAATGATTAGTGCTGCAGTTCCTGGCGTGAAAGCAGAAGAAGTAAGTGTGATTGATAGCAAAAAAGGTATTATCTCAAAAGGAGCAGATGAAGCACATTCTACTAGTTCCTCTTCTTATGAAAAAGAAGTAGAGATGCAACATCAAATTGAAGGTAAATTAAAGCAAGATATTGACGCAACATTAATGACGATGTTTAAACCGAATGAATATAAAGTGAATACGAAAGTGTCTGTAAACTATGATGAAGTTACACGCCAGTCAGAAAAATATGGTGATAAAGGTGTACTTCGTAGTAAACAAGAGCAAGAAGAAAGCTCTACTGCGCAAGAAGGAGCAGAGACAAAACAAGGTGCTGGTATTACAGCGAACGGTGAAGTGCCAAATTACGGTACGAACAATAATCAAAATGGTAAAATCGTCTATGATAATAAGAATGGTAACAAAATTGAAAACTATGAAATAGATAAAACGGTTGAAACGATTAAGAAACATCCAGAATTAACGAAAACAAATGTTGTAGTATGGGTAGACAATGATACGTTAGTAAAACGAAAAATGGATATGACTACTTTCAAAGAAGCAATCGGTACAGCAGCTGGGCTTCAAGCTGATCCAAATGGGAACTTTACAAACGGTCAAGTTAACGTTGTAACTGTTCAGTTTGATCAACCGAAAGAAGAGAAGAAGAAAGAACCAGAAGAAAGCGGTATAAACTGGTGGTTATTCGGTGGAATTCCAGCTGGTTTATTAGCGATTGGTGGTCTAGTATGGTTCTTATTAGCAAGACGTAAGAGAAAGAAAGAAGAAGAGGAATATGAAGAATACTTAGCAGAAGAGGAAATTGCTGCAAGTAATGAAAGTATCATGGAAATTCCTGAAGAAAAAATAGTACCAGAGCCAAAACCAGAACCAGAAGAACCGAAAGAACCAACGTTAGATGAACAAGTGCATGATGCTACGAAAGAACATGTAGAAGGAACTGCAAAAGTAATTAAAAAATGGTTAAATGGACAGTAAGGGAGGAACAACGATGTTAGATGAAATCTCCTCCAAAGAAAAAGCTGCCATCCTTATTCGTACATTAGAAGAAGGGGTGGCAGCAAAAGTCATTGAATATATGACGGCTGAGGAAAAAGAAGTATTACTTCGTGAAATCGCGAAGTTTCGTGTATATAAACCGGAAACGTTAGAAAATGTACTAGGGGAGTTCTTGTATGAATTAAATGTAAAAGAATTAAACCTAGTGACTCCAGATAAAGAATATATTCGTCGCATATTTAAAAATATGCCAGAAGACGAACTAGAAAAATTATTGGAAGATCTTTGGTATAACAAAGATAATCCGTTTGAATTCTTAAATTCACTTGCGGATTTAGAACCACTTCTTACTGTACTTAATGATGAATCGCCACAAACGATTGCGATTATCGCTTCTTATATTAAACCGCAGCTTGCTTCTCAATTAATTGAGAGATTACCAGATCATAAGCGAGTAGAAACGGTAATGGGGATTGCGAAGCTAGAGCAAGTAGATGGTGAATTAATAAATCAAATTGGGGATTTATTAAAATCAAAATTAAATAATATGGCATTTAATGCAATTAATAAAACAGATGGCTTGAAAACAATAGTAAACATTTTAAATAACGTTTCACGAGGTGTTGAAAAAACAGTCTTTCAAAAGCTGGATGAAATGGATTATGAGTTATCTGAGAAAATTAAAGAAAACATGTTTGTATTTGAAGACTTACTCGGACTTGAAGATCTTGCACTTCGTCGTGTATTAGAAGAAATTACAGATAACGGTGTTATTGCGAAAGCACTTAAAATTGCAAAAGAAGAGATTAAAGAGAAATTATTTACATGTATGTCTTCAAACCGTAAAGAGATGATTCTAGAAGAATTAGATGGCTTAGGACCGCTTAAGATGACGGATGCTGAAAAGGCACAGCAAACGATTACAGGCACAGTGAAAAAGCTAGAGAAGGAAGGAAGAATTATCGTTCAAAGAGGTGAAGATGATGTCCTTATTTAAAAACAGAATTCCGAAGAATTCTGTTTCTTTTTCTGAAGAAACGTATGAATTACAATTTCCAAAACCAATACCAGTTCAAGTAGAAGAAGAAATACAGGTGGACCATGAAGAGCTTCTTGCACAGCAACAATCATTACATATTGAGCTGAATCAACTAAGGCAAGAACAACAAATGTTAGAACGAGAGCGTCAACAGTTATTACAAGATAAAGAACAATTTCAAATGCATGTTCAGCAGCAGATGAAAGAGATGGAAGCAGCACGTATGCAGTTTCAAAAAGAACAACAAGAAACAGCATATGAATGGACAGAGTTATTATGGAATCAATCTTTTCAACTAGCAGAAAAAATTGTGAATCAAGCAGTAGATGCTAGATCGCTTGATGTGTTACCTATTTTAACTGGCATCGTTCAAACGTTGCCTACTTCGTTTGAAAAACTAGTTATTACCGTACATCCAGAAACATTTGAACGTATTCAAGAAGAGAAGGAAAATACGAAAGAATATTGGTTACTACAATTAGTAGAATGGAAATATGATTTCTCCTTACAGTTCGGTGAATTTGTTCTAGAAGAAGAGAAAGAGTTCTTTGAATTTAAATTTGCACCTATATTTGCGAAACTTCGCCAGAAATGGGAAGAGGAGAAGTTATTTGAGGAGCAAAATGTATGAATCGACTATTAATGAATGAAAACCAAAAATGGAATACATTTATTGAAACGCCGTTTTATACGAAAGTCGGTAAAGTTCATAGTGTACAAGAACAGTTTTTCGTAGCGAAAGGGCCAAAGGCGAAAATCGGTGATGTTTGTCTTGTTGGAGAACATAGCGTCTTATGTGAAGTAATTGCAATTGAAAAAGAAAACAATATGTTACTCCCGTTTGGACAGACAGAAAAAGTATGTTACGGAGATTCTGTTACATTAATTGCTGAAGATGTTGTTATACCTCGTGGTAATCATTTGCTTGGAAAAGTGTTAAGCGCAAATGGTGAAGTGTTAAATGAAAACGCTGAAAACATTCCGCTGCAAAAAATAAAACTAGATGCTCCACCTATTCATGCATTTGAACGTGAAGAGATTACTGACGTATTTGAAACGGGAATCAAATCTATTGATTCCATGCTAACGATTGGCATCGGTCAAAAGATTGGTATTTTTGCAGGCTCTGGTGTTGGTAAATCTACTTTACTCGGAATGATTGCTAAAAATGCAAAAGCTGATATAAACGTTATTAGTTTAGTAGGAGAACGTGGCCGGGAAGTAAAAGACTTTATTCGAAAAGAATTAGGCGAGGAAGGCATGAAGAAAAGCGTCGTTGTCGTAGCGACGTCAGATGAAAGTCATCTTATGCAACTTCGTGCAGCTAAGCTTGCAACATCTATCGCGGAACATTTCCGAGACCAGGGCAATAACGTACTACTTATGATGGACTCTGTTACTCGTTTTGCTGATGCACGTAGAAGTGTTGATATTGCCGTTAAAGAGTTACCGATTGGCGGTAAAACACTTTTAATGGAAAGTTATATGAAGAAGCTGTTAGAGCGATCTGGGAAAACGCAAAAGGGATCTATAACAGGTATTTATACTGTACTCGTTGATGGAGACGATTTAAACGGACCTGTACCAGATTTAGCACGTGGTATTTTAGATGGACATATTGTATTAAAGCGTGAACTTGCAACGCTCAGTCATTACCCTGCTATTTCAGTGCTAGATTCAGTAAGTAGGATTATGGAAGAAATCGTGTTGCCAAATCACTGGCAACTTGCAAATGAAATGAGAAAAATCTTATCTATTTATAAAGAAAATGAATTGTATTTTAAATTAGGAACGATTCAAGAAAATGCAGAAAATGCTTATATTTTTGAATGTAAAAACAAAGTAGAAGGTATAAATACGTTTTTAAAACAAGGTCGATCAGATCGTTTCCAATTTGATGATATTGTTGAAGAGATGCACCATATAGTATAAGACCTCTGCTCAAGAGGTCTTATTTTTTTGTTTTTTAATATTTCACAGATTTTTTCGGAAAAAAACTATATAATAGAAAAAGAGAACGTTATAATAGGAAGGGGCTATAAAAACAGGTGGATAAGCAGCAGTACGACACGATAAAATTGCAAATAAATCAAGAAAAAGAACAGATTTTGAAAGAAGTGTATGAATTAACAGCTGAAAAAAGAAAAATAGAACAAAAAAAAGAATATGATTTATATGTTGTAAAATCGCGTAGTAAAGTCGTACAAACTGGGCAACGTATAATGGCTGGCATGCTTTCGTCACATACGTTTTCACCTGAAAGAATAGAAGAATGGAATCGGAAAATTAAAAAAACGGAAGATTTTATTCAAAAAAATGAAAGCCTTTTAGAACAAGTAAAAGAAAAAGAACGTGTCATTGATGAGATGTATCAAGAAGATTGTAAAAAGCTTGCAAAAGTACGAGAAAAGCAGGAAGAAAAAATGCTTCTTGATTTGAAAATGTGTATGAATGGATGAGGTGAATATAGTGATACAGTCTGTATTACCGGTGCAACAAAGTTTACCTCCGCAAAAAGAAAAAGGGCTAGAAGTACAATCAAAAAGTGAAGATTCTTCATTCGATCGTACGATGAGAATGGAAAATAAAAAGCAGCCGAAAACGGAGAAAATGAAACGAGAAGAAGCACCAAAAGAAGAAAAAAAAGAATATATTCTTTCTAAACAATCAGTAACGAAAGAAGAGCCAATTGTAAAGAAAGAAGAAAAAAAAGAGACAGAACAGTTGTTATTAGCTGTATCTGAGCAAATGGTTGCAATTGAACAATTACGTGTGCAGCCAGAATTGTTATATCAATACATACAAAAAATACAAGAGTTGTATAAAGAATATGGAAATGTAAAACTTAATGAATTGCCCGCAGGTGAATTACAACAGTTACAAGAGCTCCTTTCAAATATGAATATCAAAAATGCTATATGTTTAGAAGATACAATGCAAATGGTATTAGATAAAGTGAAGATGCCAGAGCAAACGATGCAAGTATTGAAAGTAGTAGAAACAGAAACTTGTAATATCGCAAAGAAACAAGAAGAGTCCAAAGACTTAGATGTAGATCTTTCGAAAGCTGAGGGCGATGATGTAAAGATAGAGTTGCCAGAAGGTGATGTATTAAACGATTCGAGTTCAACTGGTGCGGAGTTATTAAATAAAGCAACGGGTACGGATCCAATAGGGAAATCAAATAGTGGCGCTGAGAAAGTTTCATTGCCTGATTTAGGAAAGAAAATGGAAGCGCAAGTAGAAGCATTGCAAAAATTTGTAGTGAAACAAGAGCGTGTTTTATTTCAGTTAAATCCAGAAAAACTCGGTACATTAACAGTGTTTATGAAAAAGCATGGAGATCAAATTGATGTTCACGTAGAAATGGAAAAACACGATGCGAAAAAACGGGTTGAAATCATTTTTGATGAATTGAGACTGAAGTTAAAAGAAAAAGAAATCAATATTCAAATTAGCTATTCAGATAAAGATGAAAATCGAAAAGAACAGCGAGAACAAGAGCAAAGACAAAAACAAAAATTAGCAAGTCCGAAACATGAAAAACAACATGCAAAAGAATTTGCGGGATTATTGGAGGAATAAAGTGTGCCAACAGTTGGATTAAATACAACGAGTACAAATCATATTCCGTTACAAGCAGGAGCACAAACAAAAAATGCATCTGTTACTGGTGCACAGTCGACAGCTCAACAAGCAAACGGAGTATCAACAAGTACTCAAAAAACACCCGGTATTATGGATAAAGATGATTTCCTGAAACTTTTCTTAGCAAGCTTTCAACATCAAGACCCGTTTAATGCGATGGATATGAACCAAATGATGAACCAAACAGCACAGCTATCGCTTATGGAGCAAGTACAGAATATGACGAAAGCAGTAGATAAACTGCAATCAACGATGTATTCGACGGCTCTTGATGGAGGGATGAAGTTTTTAGGAAAGTACGTTAGAGGTGTAAGCAATAATGGAAAGCAAGTGACTGGTCAAGTGGAAACAGTTCGACTTGCTGAAAATAACGATGTGCAACTTATTGTTGATAATCAAGTTGTCTCACTTCGTTTCATAGAAAGGGTTTCTGATAAACCGATAACAGAAACTAATCCGGAAGATGAGAAGAAAGATGATATAGAAAAAAATGAAGAGGTTAAACAAGATTAATAAAAGGAGTGTACAAAGGTTATGATTAAAGCGTTATATACAAGTATTACAGGGATGAATGCAGCACAAAATGCATTAAGTGTTACTTCAAATAATATTGCAAATGCACAAACAGTTGGATATAAAAAGCAAAAGGCTATTTTTGATGATTTGCTATATAATAATACGGTTGGTTCACGTGGTGATGGTGCTTATGCTGGTACGAATCCAAAGAGTATTGGTAACGGTGTAAAGTTCAGTGGGACATCTACAGATTTTAGTGATGGCTCTATTACTTTAACTAGTGATAAGATGGAGACAGCGATAGAAGGAAACGGTTTGTTTTTAGTTGGTGATCGTAACGGTGGAAATGTAGAGTATACGAGAAAAGGGTCTTTCGGTGTATCGAAAGATAGCTATGTTACAAATACAGGTGGACAGTATGTACTAGGTTATGGTGTAAAAACAGGAACACAAGAAGTAGATTTTTCTTCACGACCAAGCCCAATTCAAATTCCAATGGGATCAGCTGTTGGTGGGATTCAAACAGATAAAGCGACAATAGGCGGAAACCTTCCTAGAAACCAAAATGCATTATCTCACGAATTCACAGTTTTTGATGCGGAAGGGAACTCGTTAACGTTACGTGTAAATATTAAACAAAAGACTACAAAAGAGACTGTAGATGGTAAAGAAGTTGAAAAGCCAGTGCCAGGTGAATATACATATTCAGTTTCTGTAAGAAATGATTCTAAAAACGAAAAAGAATTTAAGCCTATTGAAGGTATGCCGGACAATAAACCGCTTATATTTGATACATTAGGAAATTTAAAGCAAACAGATGAACCTGTACAAAAAGATCCAGTAACTGGCGAAATTACTAAAGGTGGAACGATTGATATTCCTTTTGGAAAGGGATTGAAACTGGATTTAAGTGGTTTAACAAATTATCCGACAGGGAAAACTATTTCTACAACAGAAGTAACGGGGCGCCCAGCTGCGATTGCAAATGACTACTCTATTTCTGATGGTGGTTTCGTTATGATGAAATATTCGGATGGTAGTATGAAAGTTGTAGGACAACTAGCTATAGCTACATTCCCGAATTCAGGTGGATTAATGAAAACTGGGAATGGAAATTACGTTGCGACACCATCAGCGGGTATTCCAGGAATAGGTGTTGCTGGTGAGAATGGTGCAGGTAATGTACGAGGGTCAGCAAAAGAAAGTTCAAACGTAGATTTATCTGTAGAATTCGTTGACTTAATGCTTTATCAACGTGGATTCCAAGGAAATGCGAAAGTAATTAAAGTGTCAGATGAAGTATTAAATGAAGTTGTAAACTTAATTCGATAATATATAATAAAGAAAATTTGTAATGTAGTAGAAAGGGTTTTCTATTCGTATGACAAGACAAGAACGAATTTTACAATTGCCTTTTTTCGAAAATAAACGTGAACTTGCAGAGCAAGTGTTAAAAATGGAACGAGAAGAGCATATATATTTACCTGATCAATTTGAAATTAAGCAAGTACCTCCATATTCATTTGGTGAAAAGCAATCAATTATTGGCCGTATTCATGAGTTTTATTTCGTAAGTGTTGGTAGCGAAGGAGAATGGAAGTATCAACTGTTTAAGGACGAGATGAAGTGCCGTGAGTTTTTTATTACACTATCAGGGATAACGGATCAGCAGATTGCATTTTGGTTCAATAACATCGAGTTATTGAAAAGCTCTTAAAAAGATCTAAAAAGACCTTAAAAGCTCTTTTTAGGGTTGAAGAGAGGACCTAGCGTTGTTTTGGAGCGGTTAGTGCCTAATAGGGCCGCGACTGGTGTGTAAGGACAGAGGTATGGAGAGTTACTAGGGTAGTATAAGAAGAGGTAAGCAAAGTTTAGTGTGGATAAACAGTTATGATCCAGACGAGCTCCTATTTGTAAGAATAGAGCTATAGAGGCGTACGGAGATGGTTGGGGATGAGATAATCATTTCATATTAGGCCAGTGCCTTCTGGATAGTATGTGACGATAGATTTCTATAAAAGGAGAGGTGAGGAGGATGGCGCAGAATAAGTATCGCGTTACATTCATTTCGCCAAGTGAGGTTGAGCAGCGGACTGTTATGGCGGCGAGTAGTTTGCCAGATTTAATTCGTAAAGTAGAGAGTATTATTGCAGATCCGAACGGTTATTTTGTAAATGATAAAAAAAATAATTGCTATTTTAAAGTGATTAAAGAAAATGTTACGTTTATTCAATATGAGTTACTGTTTTCGGATAAGGAAATTCATATTGAAAAATTAAAACATATAGCACCAGCTATATTGAAACAATTATTTAAAAAAATAAATGATCCAGAATTATATGCACTTGCGCTACTTGATGTTGATATAGCGACGAAAGAATATGTGCTAGAAGAAATGGATTCGGAGCTAAGAATAAGAGTAGAAACGGAGCTTTCGAAAAAGTGGGAAGCAATGCCAACAGAAATTGTAGGAGCACAAGAAGTGTTATTAGAGGCACTTGCTTCGTTTATACAAGATTAATTGTCTTTTTAAATAAATGAATCGTCCAACTATCTATATTTTTTATATAGATAGTTGACTTTTTCGTTTTAATAAAGCTTAATAATTAGATATACGGAATTAATGGAAGGGGAGCGACACCTTTATGTCACAAGCACAAAGTATTTTATTAGAAAGCGGAACAAATGAATTAGAGATTGTTACATATACTGTTGGTGAAAACCTATTTAGTATTAACGTAATGAAAGTACGTGAAATCATTAATCCATTCCCTGTTACAACTGTGCCAGAATCTCATCATGCAGTTGAAGGTGTTGTTCAAGTACGTGGTGAAATTTTACCTGTTATTAACTTAGCGACAGCTCTTAATTTAAAATCGACAAAGCCACTTGATCAAACGAAATTTATTATCTCTGAATTAAATCAAATGAAAGTTATTTTCCGTGTTGATGAAGTGCATCGTATTCAACGTATTTCTTGGGAACAAATTGATGAACCAGCTTCATTGTCTATGGGACTAGAAGAAACGACATCTGGTATTGTAAAACTAGATGGGCAAATCATTTTACTATTAGATTATGAAAAAATTGTATGTGAAATTAGCGGTACTGGTTATGACAATAAATCACTTGCAGGGTTAGAACAGAAAACAGATCGAGCTGAAAAGGTGATTTATATTGCAGAAGATTCAGCAATGCTTCGCCAAATATTAGAAGAAACATTATCATCAGCTGGATATACGAAAATGAATTTCTTCAGCAATGGTGCAGAAGCGTTAGCGCAAATTGAAAAATTAGCGAAAGAGCAAGGTGAAAAAATGTTTGAGCATATTCACTTGCTAATCACTGATATTGAAATGCCGAAAATGGATGGACATCATTTAACGAAAGTGGTTAAAGATAGTGAAGTAATGAATCGTTTACCGGTCATTATTTTCTCTTCATTAATTACAAATGAATTATTCCATAAAGGCGAAGCTGTAGGAGCAAATGCTCAAGTAAGTAAGCCGGATATTCAAGAGTTAATTGGTTTAGTTGATAAGTTAGTGCTGTAAAAAACGTTTTGAAAAGCTTTTTTTAGCTGGAATAGAAGCTCTAGCTATGCGTAGAGCGGTCAGTGCCTAATAGAGCCCTATGCGATGTGAGACCAGATATATGGAGTGGTTTTAGGTCAGTAGAAGAAAAGAGCCTTTGATTGAGGGTTTGAAGAACTGATATACAACTCTATTTTTTTAGTAGGGAGGAGGGAACTAGCCACGTGTAAGTAGTACTGGCTAGTTCCTTTTTTGCATTCTATACTTTACTGTACAGGTAGAAAGATTAAACGTTTCTGGAGTGTTTGTGGCTGTATGAATAGTCTCTACTTCGAGATTTTCAATTCGTTTAATGAATAAATAGCCAGCTTGTTTATTTGAAAATATAAGAGAGCGTATTTTTGGAATATGCTAGTTAGGTTGCGTAGTAACGCAAATTTTTTCGGTGAAAATATATTCGGAATACCATATAATATAATTAATATGTAATTATACATATTAATTAAAAATAATTTTTCTATTTCTATACTTTCTATACATTTTTGTATGTTAAATATTTGACAGATAATTTAGAAATGTTATAATATGGATATGAAAAAAATGCTATTTTCTGAGAAGACATGGGAGTCAGATGAGAATTGTGAAAGGATGAGGGGGAGTGACACAGATTATGTATCACCACACAGCAATCAATGTATTAAGTCTTTTACAAAACATGTCAAATAATAAAATGAACGATATGCAACTAGAAGCGGAATTAAAAAAAATAGAAAAACAATTCCAAGTAAAATATGAAGAACTAGTTGATTTATATAATAGAATGGTATTATTTCAAATAGATATTGAAAAAAATGGCGGGAAGCGGGCTTATGAAAAATCTACAATTACATGGCTGAAGTCTGAACTAGAGTTACTGTATGAAGTGTATCAATTTTGCCAACGTCACGGTTTAAACATTATTAATATCTCAAAATACGTTAGTAAAAAAGAACTAAATCTTTTTCCAAAAACAGAAAGTCAATTGCAAAATACGTATTACAAATTAAAAAAATGTGAAATACCGTTTGAAAATATTGAAAAACAAAAACCAGGACGAAAGCGAAAATATACGCCTGTAAAAGAACCAATTGTTGAAATGAAAAAAGAAAACAAACAAGAATTAAGAAATGAAGTTCCAAATACAGAGACCGAAAAAAATCTTGTAACAGTTATATCTGGTATTGTTGATAATTTCGAAACGATTAGTCAGTGTAGTGAAAGAAAAGAGTATGAACTACATCAGTTTATGGAAGGAATCTATAAGCTTTCTAGCATGGCTGCAGAGCGTTCAAAAGATGAAAAGAACGCACGTGGTCTCGAAGGCGAATTGCATGTATTACGGGCTGAAAATGAAAAGCTAAAGCGAGAAAAGGAAGAACTTGTTCATGATATAAAAGAAATGACGCATCATTTAATTCATTTCATTACGAGTTCAGATATCGATCAAATTCGCACATTGCCTTTCTTCGTAAAAGAATGTAAACAAGATTTGCATAAATTAGGGTTATATAACGCACAAGACGGTAATATGAAAATTATGGTTGATCGTAGTGGACAGGTTATGACTGTAACACAGTAATAAAATTTGGGTACAAAATAAAAGGGAGATACATAGTTTATATGTATTTCCCTTTTGTTTTGTATGGAATCGTTTCAAAGAAGGAAGATGATGTTTTAAGACTGTAGTAACTTGGAAACCATTTGCGGTATTTGATTTGCTTGTGAAACCATACTAAGTGCAACTTCAGTTAACAATTTAAACTTTAAAAAATCGCTCATTTCCTGCGCCATATCCGCATCTTCAATTCGAGATGCAGCATCTGTTAGGGCCATACTTTGGCTATTTAAATTTTCAATATTAAACTGTAAACGATTCATCATAGCCCCAAGATCAGCACGATGAAGTGATATGTTTTGTAAAGCATCTTCAATTTTACGAATTGCCGCTCTTGCTTCTTGTTCTGTTGAAATCTTGATGTCATGTTGTGTAGGGGAAGGGGGAATATGTTTTATCATATTTACTGTATAACCAATATCATCTAACGTAACAGGCCGGTTTTGTTCATCAAATACTGATAAATCATTAAACTCAGTCGTCTCGCCAATATAGCCAATTTGCTCTGTTAAAGATTGAAACTCTTTATTCAGTGAATCACGGTTTGTATTTGAATTTGTACCATTTGCAGATTGAACAGCTAAATCGTGCATACGTTTTAAAATGTTTGTAACAGTTTGAAGTGCAGCTTCGGCTGTGCGAAGCATCGATATTGCATCCTCATTATTACGAATCGCCACGCGCATACCATTCGCTCTTGCATGCATACGAGTCACAATCGCAATATTAGCTGGATTATCAGACGCATGGTTTAACTTCTTACCAGTCGCCAAATGCTCCATCGCAACATGCATACGCTTCTCATTCTCATACAACGACTGCCTAGCATTCATACTTAAAACATTCGTACCAATACGCATAATAGACACTCCTTATTTTATACTTTCATATATGGTCTTAAAGTTAATAAGCGGCTATGAAAAAAAGGACTTATGCTTATCTTCTAGTTGTGTTTTAACATAAGGGGGGAATAGAGATAAGGATTGACCGCTTCTACGCAAAGTGGATGCTCTATCCTACCTAAAAAAGAAAGGTTTTACAAATAATTCATTTATATAGAAAAAATAAACCTCTCCGCAAGCAGAGAGGTTTATTCATGAAACTAAATCAAATGGCTTATTGTAATAATTTAGAAACCATTTGTGGAGTTTGGTTTGCTTGAGAAAGCATGCTAATACCAGCTTCGTTCAAGATTTTGAACTTAGTCATTTCAGACATTTCTTTCGCCATGTCAGCGTCTTCAATTTGAGAAGCAGCTGAAGCCATAGAAGAAGATTGGCTCTTCAGGTTGTTTACGTTAAAGTCTAAACGATTTAATGTAGCACCTAAAGTTGCACGGTTGTCAGCAACTTTTGTAAGAGCAGCATCAATTGCAGCGATTGCAGCTAATGCATCAGATTTATCAGCGTCAGCTGCTGGTGCTCCTGCTGGTGCTCCTGCTGTAGGAAGTGTAACTTTAGTTAAAGCATCTTGAATTGCATCTACACCTGCATCTGTAGGACTAGATTGTCCTTCTTTGAAACCTTTTAGAGCATCTTCGAGTGTTTTAACATCTCCTGGAGTCATGCTAGCTTTGAATTTATCAAGAGAGCTTTGAATTGCATCGATATCAGCTTTTGCTGAATTTTCTGTAAGGGCTGCAATTTTGTCTGTAACTGAATCAAGATCTTTTTGGTCAACTGTAGCACCAGGAACAACTGGTTTACCAGCAGCGTCAGCTTTACCGATAGAAATATCTTTAATATTTAATTTTTCAAGTGTAACAGCTTTTAAATCGATACTGATTTGTTGTCCACCATTACTTGAATCTAGCGTTTGGATTTTAACTTCGCTGTCTGCATTCAATAAGTTTTTATCATTGAATTGCGTATTGTCTGCAATGTAAGTAATTTGTTTTTGTAATTCAGCAAATTCTTTTTGTAATGCAGATTTGTTATCATCAGTGTTCGTACCATTCGCAGATTGGTTGGCGATGTCACGCATACGAAGTAAGATGTTAGATACTGAATTCATTGCTGAGTCAGCTGTACGGATTAAAGACATACCGTTTTGCGTGTTATCAGCAGCAACACCTAATCCGCTTTCACGTGCACGCATACGAGTTGCGATTGCAAGACCTGCTGCATCGTCAGAAGCGTTGTTGATACGTTTACCGCTTGATAAACGGTCCATAGAATTGCTCATTTTTGCTTGGTTTTGGCGCATGTACTCTTGAGTACGCATGCTATTAATGTTTGTATTAATTCTCATGTTAAGAACCCCCATTTTTTTATATTGACTTTTCTGCAAATTGAAAAACGGTAATATGCGAAAAAATCAATTTCGAGATTTATTGTAATCCCTGTCATAGCGGGTGTCAACTAAAAATTCGAATTAATAAATATAAAAAAATAACAGTTTAACAATATATTCATTTTTTTATTACAATATTATTAAAAGGATTATTGCAAACTTTAAAAAAAAACTCTAATATTAGATTATCTTTGTTTACCGAAAAGGTGATATTATGTTAGTTGGAAATATAGTAAAAGAAGTGCTTGCATATAAGAAAGGACAAATTCAGCAAAAGTTAAGTAGTCCACAAGCATTTGTTAGTAGTCGTTTTCAAGAGAAGTTGCAGAGTGAACCTGCGAAGGAGACGAAGGGTACTACGCAGCCGGCAAAGATAGAGGATATGAGTCAGCCGGTACAATCTACGAAAATAGAAACGGTCGTAAATAAAACGGAACAATCTATTAATAAAGTAGAGGAAGCGAGTAAGCCTGAAGAAAAGGCTGAAACGAAGAAAGCCGATGAAGTGCAAGTCGCACAAAAAGAGTTTGAACGACGTTTCCCAGAAACGAAAAATGAGGCTGCTGATACGTGGGATTTAACGAAGAAGTATAATATTCAAAAAATACGTTCTTCCAATGAAGGGAAGTATGAGGATATTATAGATCGCACTAGTCGTACATACGGAATTCCGAAAACGTTAATTCAAAAAATGATTGAAGTAGAATCTGATTTTAATCCGAAAACGGTGTCACATGCAGGTGCGAAGGGTCTTATGCAGCTTATGCCAGCGAATGTGAAAGAGATGGGTATAAAAAATCCATTTTCACCAGCTGAAAGTATTGAAGGCGGTGTGAAAGAGTTAAGCGGTTATTTAAAGAAAAATAATGGCGACTTAGTATTGGCACTTGCTTCTTATAATGCTGGCCCTGGTAATGTGAGAAAGTACGGAGGCGTACCACCATTTAAAGAAACGCAAGGATATATTAAAAAAATATTAAATATCGACGTTTCAAAATAAGAAATTTCATATATAGAGAGAACATGAAATTTTCGTGAACATGATATGGGAGTTGGCTAGATTTGAAATTACAAGATGATATTCCGTTAACAATTTATTTTGAAATCGGAAATACGAAAAAGAAAATTGAAGATTTGCTTCATATTACGAAAGGTACATTGTATCGTCTTGAAAATTCAACGAAAAATACGGTGCGTCTTATGCTTGAGAATGAAGAGATTGGAACCGGAAAGATTTTGACGAAAAACGGGAAGATGTACGTTGAAATCGTTGAATTGAAAAGGTAGGGAAGGGGATTGTCATGAGTGGCGAAAAATTAAGCCAAGAGCAAATTGATGCCCTGCTGAAGGCGGTAAATGAAGGCGAGGAAATGCCAGCTTTCGCACAAGAAGCAGGGAAGCAAGAGAAATTTCAAGAGTACGATTTTAATAGACCGGAGAAGTTCGGTGTTGAACATTTACGTAGTTTGCAAGCGATTGCTTCTACGTTTGGTAAACAGACGTCACAGACGTTGTCAGCGCGTATGCGTATTCCGATTGAATTAGAGCCTTCGACAGTGGAGCAAGTTCCATTTACGAGTGAGTATGTGGAGAAAATGCCGAAAGATTATTATTTATATTGCGTTATTGATCTTGGTCTTCCAGAGCTTGGAGAAATTGTCATTGAGATTGATTTAGCGTTCGTTATTTATATTCATGAATGTTGGCTTGGTGGAGATAGTAAGCGTAACTTTACGATGCGCAGACCACTTACCGCGTTTGAGTTTTTAACGCTTGATAATATTTTTGCTCTTCTATGTAAAAATTTAGAGCAATCATTTGAAAGTGTTGTGGCGATTGAACCGAAATTTGTAACGACGGAGACCGATCCGAATGCATTAAAGATTACGACAGCGAGTGATATCATTTCATTATTAAACGTAAATATGAAAACGGATTTTTGGGATACGACGGTGCGTATCGGTATTCCGTTCTTATCTGTTGAAGAAATTATGGATAAGTTAACATCTGAAAATATTGTGGAACATTCTTCGGATAAACGTAAAAAGTATACATCTGAAGTGGAAGTGAAAGTAAATCAAGTGTATAAACCTGTTCACGTTGCAATTGGCGAGCAAAAGATGACAATGGGTGAGATTGAACAAATTGAAGAAGGCGATATTATTCCGCTTCATACGAAAGTTTCGGATGAATTACTTGGTTATGTAGATGGAAAGCATAAATTTAATTGTTTTATTGGAAAAGATGGAACGCGTAAGGCGCTCTTATTTAAAAGTTTTGTAGAGTAGGAGGATCCATATGAAGCATGAAGTATCTCCTGTGTCATTAATGGGATTAGAAGATTTTGCAGGAAAGCGAAATGAGACAGGTAAAGCACATATTGATACTGTTTCAGACATTTCGATTGAACTTGGTGTAAAGCTTGGAAAGTCATCTATTACGCTCGGTGATGTGAAGCAATTAAAAGTGGGCGATGTTCTTGAAGTAGAGAAAAACTTAGGACATAAAGTAGATGTGTATTTAAGTAATATGAAAGTCGGCATTGGGGAAGCGATCGTAATGGACGAGAAGTTCGGTATTATCATTTCTGAAATTGAAGCTGATAAGAAGCAAGCTGCGCTTATGAAAGCGCAAAGTCAGATGCAAGATAAAGAGTAGAGGAGGAGTCATATGTCGTATATGACGACCTTATTTCAAGTCGTTTTACTGTTTGGTGCGCTCGGCTACGGTGCATATTATATGACGAAAAAGACGCGCAAGCAGCAGTTTTTTAAGCAAGGTGAAAATGGCCATATTCAAGTGAAGGACGGCGTTTATTTAAATCATCAAACGAGCGCCTTTTTATTTGAAGTTGATGGCAAGCAAGTGTTCACTGTTATTAGTAATAACGGTGTACAATCTGTGCAATTAACAGGAACAGGAAATCAGTTTCAACAAGCGCTAGAAGACGCGGTGAAGAGTGAAACGAAAAAAGTAGAGGATCCATCATGAGAATAAAGAAACAGTTATCATTATTAGCCGTTATTTTCGTATTTTCTATCGTTTTTTCAATTATTTTTGTAAATCCAGCGTATGCGGCCCCGAACGGTTTTATTAATTTCGAAAATGGAAAAGAGTTTACGAGTAATTCAAGTGTACAATTATTTGCGCTCGTTACCCTTTTATCATTATCTTCTTCTATCGTTCTATTATTTACACATTTTACTTATTTTATGATCGTTCTTGGGATTACACGTCAAGGACTTGGGGTAATGAATTTACCACCGAACCAAGTACTTGTTGGACTTGCATTGTTTTTATCACTCTTTACGATGCAGCCTGTACTTGGGCAGCTAAAGAGCGATGTGTGGGATCCGATGACGAAAGAGAAAATAACGGTAAGTCAAGCTGCGGAGACGACAGCTCCGATTATGAAAGAGTATATGTCAAAGCATACGTATAAGCATGATTTAAAAATGATGCTGAAAGTGCGCGGAGAAGAGTTGCCGAAAGATTTGAAAGATCTTTCCTTATTTACGCTCGTACCATCCTTTACGTTAACGCAAATTCAAAAGGGATTATTAACGGGGATGTTCATTTATTTAGCGTTTGTATTTATAGATTTGATTATTAGTACACTGTTAATGTACCTCGGGATGATGATGGTACCGCCGATGATTTTAAGTTTACCATTTAAAATACTCGTTTTCGTATATTTAGGTGGATATACAAAAATCGTCGACATTATGTTTAAAACAGTCGCCTGAAGCGTTTGATGCTATGTGATAGGAGTCATATAAATGAATACGTCACCAATTATAGATATTTTTCAAACCTTTTTTTATAAAGGGGTTATGATTTTAATGCCGGTTGCCGGCGTAAGTATGATTGTCGTTATTATCATCGCTGTCATTATGGCGATGATGCAAATTCAAGAACAAACGCTGACGTTTTTACCGAAAATGGCGAGTATTGTACTCGTTATTATCATTTTAGGTCCGTGGATGTTTCAAGAATTAACGACACTTATTTTAGATTTATTTGATAAAATTCCATCGCTATTGCGTTCGTACTAAGATAGGTGGACTGAAATGAATATGGAATTATGGGCGGCGACGTTTTTTGCGTTTTGCCGCATTACTTCATTTTTATATTTTTTACCGTTTTTCTCAGGTCGATCCATTCCAGCAATGGCGAAGGTTACATTTGGGCTTGCTCTTTCCATTACAGTTGCCGATCAAGTTGACGTCTCTCACATCAAGACAGTTTGGGACGTTGCAGCTTATGCAGGAACGCAAATTGTAATTGGATTATCGCTTTCAAAAATTGTAGAGATGCTGTGGAATATACCGAAAATGGCTGGGCATATTTTAGACTTTGATATCGGTTTATCACAGGCAAGTTTGTTTGATGTAAATGCAGGTTCACAGTCTACTTTACTATCAACCATTTTTGATATATTTTTTCTCATTATTTTTATTTCACTTGGCGGCATTAATTATTTCGTTGCCACGATTTTAAAGTCGTTTCAATATACAGAGGCGATTTCAAAATTGCTGACGACTAGTTTTTTAGATAGTCTACTCGCAACGTTATTATTTGCGATCACATCAGCGGTTGAAATTGCTCTGCCGCTCATGGGAAGTTTGTTCATCATTAACTTTGTTTTAATTTTAATCGCAAAAAACGCTCCGCAATTAAACGTTTTTATGAATGCGTACGTTATTAAAATTACGTGTGGTATTTTGTTTATTGCGATGAGTGTACCGATGCTCGGTTATGTGTTTAAAAATATGACGGATGTATTGCTTGAGGAATATACGAAACTATTTAACTTTTTCTTAACGAAGTAGGGGGACGCGCATGGCAAAGGATAATAAAACAGAAAAGGCCACCCCGCAGAAGCGTAAGAAATCGCGTGAAGAAGGGAATATTGCCCGTAGTAAAGATTTAAATAATTTATTTTCCATTCTTGTATTAGCAGTTGTCGTTTATTTTTTCGGAGATTGGCTCGGTTATGAGATTGCAAACTCTGTAGCGGTGCTGTTTGATCAAATTGGAAAAAATACAGATTCGACCGAGTATTTTTATTTAATGGGTATTTTATTACTAAAAGTATCAGCTCCAATATTAATACTCGTATATGCTTTTCATTTATTTAATTATATGATTCAAGTCGGTTTCTTATTTTCTTCTAAAGTCATTAAGCCGAAAGCGTCACGTATTAACCCGAAAAACTATTTTACAAGATTGTTTAGTCGTAAAAGTTTAGTAGATATTTTGAAATCACTGTTTTATATGGGATTAATCGGTTACGTCGCTTACGTTCTCTTTAAAAAGAATTTAGAGAAAATCGTTAGTATGATTGGATTTAACTGGACTGCGTCACTTACTGAAATTATTAGGCAAATTAAATTTATCTTTTTAGCTATTTTAATTATATTAATCGTTCTTTCTATTATTGATTTTATTTATCAAAAATGGGAGTACGAACAAGATATTAAGATGAAAAAAGAAGAAGTAAAAAGAGAGCATAAAGATAATGAAGGGGACCCACAAGTAAAGGGGAAACGAAAAAACTTTATGCATGCGATCTTGCAAGGGACAATTGCGAAGAAGATGGATGGTGCAACGTTTATTGTAAACAACCCGACTCATATTTCGGTCGTACTTCGTTACAATAAACAGCTTGATGCGGCGCCAATTGTCGTTGCAAAAGGGGAAGATGAGCTCGCATTATACATACGAACGCTTGCCCGAGAACAAGAAATACCAATGGTGGAAAACCGTCCGCTTGCTCGTTCTTTATATTATCAAGTCGAGGAAGATGAGACGATTCCAGAAGATTTATACGTAGCTGTAATTGAAGTTATGCGCTATTTAATTCAAACGAATGAGCTTGAAGTATAATAGCGCGGTTGGAGGAGATCTCTTGTGTTTAAGATAGATTCTGCAAGAACTTATTTTTCTATCTTTTTAGCAGCGTCATTCGTAGTGGCGCTCTTAATTCCACTTCCACCATTTATACTTGATATCGTTATCGTTTTTTTACTAAGTATGTCAGTGCTTATTTATATGCGAGCAACAAGTATTAACGAGTGGGATGAATTAAAGTCATTTCCGACGATGCTGTTATTAATCGGGATTTTCCGCGTATCGATTAACGTATCGACGACGCGAGCGATTTTGACAGACGGAAATGCGGGGCATGTTATTGAAGAGTTCGGTCAGTTTGTAATTGGCGGGAACTTATTAATTGGTATCGTTATTTTTATAGTATTAATTATATTCCAGTTTATCGTTGCAAACGGTGCATCTCGTACAGCTGAAGTTGCAGCTCGTTTTACACTTGATTCTTTACCCGGGAAACAAATGTCGATCGATGCGGATTTAAACCAGCGTATTATTACTGAAAAAGATGCACAGGCAAAACGAAAAAAATTAAATATGGAAACAGAGTTTTACGGGGCGATGGATGGTGCCGGGAAGTTCATTAAAGGGGACGTTATTTTCGGGATTGTCATTTTATTCGTAAACATTATTTTCGGTTTAATTGTCGGCATGATGCAGCAGGGGATGAGTTTTGCTGATGCAGCTATTCACTATACACAGTTAACTGTCGGTGACGGAATCGTAAACCAAATCGGTTCGTTAATGCTTGCGATTTCAACAGGTATTATCGTAACGCGTGTATTTGATGGTTCAGCGGATACAGTAACAGAAGGTATCTTTAAAGAGTTATTAGCACATGAAGTTGTTGTATATGCGCTTGGTGGTTTATTTATTGCGATGGGTATTTTCACTCCGCTACCGTTTCTACCATTTGCTCTTGTTGGTGGAACAATTATTTTCTTAGGAATTCGTAATAAAAACCGAATAAAGAAAGAAAAAGAAGACGAGCTTCAAAAAGAATTAGAAATGATTCAAGGCGAAGATGAGCAGCTGCAACAAGTGGAAGATTCATTCGGAGTATTTACAGATAAATATCCAATTATAGTAGAACTCGGTTTAGATTTAGCAGCCCTTGTAAAGCAGAAAATTAACGGGGAAACAGCTCGTGATAAAGTTGTTTTAATGAGGAAGTCGATTATTACCGACCTTGGTATTAACGTTCCTGGCATTAACTTTAAAGATAATACGAGTTTTAGACCACGTGGACGTTACATTATTCGTATTAAAGGTGCGAAGGCAGCTGAAGGTGTTTTAAAATCAGGTTATTTATTAGCATTGAAAACACCGAATGTAATGGCCGATTTAGATGCAGAACCAGCGAAAGATCCCATTTTCGGTGAAGATGGATATTGGATTTTAGAGCATATGGTACAAGATGCACAAATGAAAGGCTATCAAGTATTAGAGCCGCTTAGCATATTAATTACACATTTAGATGTTATCGTTAGACGTAATCTTCATGAGTTAATTCAGCGTCAACATGTAAAAGACTTAATTAACTCGCTTGAAAATGATAACGGTGTTTTATTAGAAGAAATTAAGAAGAAAGAAATCGACTTATCACTCGTTCAAAATGTTATTAAACAATTGTTAAAAGAGGGTATTTCTATTCGTGATTTACCAACTATTATCGAAGGTATTATTGACGGAAAAGAAATTTATCAAAATCATGTAGACGGTGTAACGTCATTCGTCCGTGAATGTATTTCAAAAGTGATTTGTGAAAATGCAAAAAATCCTGACGGTAAAATTTATGCGGCGCTCTTCTCAGATTCAATCGAGTTAGATGCGGATGTTGTAAATAATTCATACCAAGGTTACTTATTAAACTGGGATTTAGATTTAGAAACACGTGTTGTTGAACAAGTACAGCGTGTCTTTAAACAAGCTCGTTTAATGGGAAGAGAACCAGTATTATTAACGCGTAGAAAAGATTTCAGATTTGCGATTGTAAGACTTCTTGAGCGTTATCAAGTAGAAGCGCAAGTACTTTGTATTAGCGAATTAGCACCGGAAATTGTTGTAGATCAAATTGCCTATATTGAATAGTAGGGGGTGAAGTAATGGAAAGTACAGAAAAGAAAGAAGCGTTAATGCGAATAAAAGCAGCTTCGAAAAATGAATTGTATCGAAAGTTATTTGACCAATATGGTACAGATTATTATTACGTTGTCGATGAAAGTGTAAAACGAAATATCCCGTTTTTTTGGAAAAAGAATTATGAAATGTTAGTTGCTTTTCCAGAGGATAAACAGGAAGAAGTGAATGAAGGCACAGCTCAATTTCATGAACAACTAATGGATGTTGTAAATGATCATTCAGAACAAATTGTGAAGGCGAACGGAATTCAATCGGTACTGCACAATTTAGAAAACGTGACGACTTCTATGTCATATGCGGCGATGCAAACAGGAAATAGTGAAGAATGGACAAGAAAGAAAGAGAAACTATTAAAGCTGTTTGAAAAAGGTATCGTCGTTGTGAAACAGACGGAAGAGACGAAAGTAACGGAAAAGCAAAAACCTGTGAAAAAAGTCGTTCCCGTTAAGAAAGAAGAAGTTGTTGTAAAGAAAGAAAAGCAAGAATCTGTACCTTTTATTATTCAAAAGGTAATTCGCATGCTAGAGCAAAACGATGTAGAACAATATTTCATTCATGCATATGCTGAAAAGTTAAAAGTGAAGTTTGAGAATGCAACGATGATTACAGAAGAAGAAGTGATCGGATACATATTGGAAGATATGAGATCTCATTTCAATACGGAAAACGTTTTTGAAAAAGAAGTGCAAACAATTGCATTAATCGGTCCAACTGGAGTTGGAAAAACGACGACTCTTGCGAAAATGGCATGGCAGTTTCACGGTAAGAAAAAAACGGTCGGTTTTATTACGACAGACCATTCACGCATCGGGACAGTACAGCAACTGCAAGATTACGTCAAGACAATTGGATTTGAAGTAATCGCTGTACGTGATGAAGCTGCAATGACAAGAGCACTTACGTATTTTAAAGAAGAAGCGCGCGTCGATTATATTTTAATTGATACAGCCGGAAAAAATTATCGTGCGTCAGAAACAGTAGAAGAAATGATTGAAACGATGGGACAAGTAGAGCCAGATTACATTTGTTTAACGTTATCAGCTTCGATGAAAAGTAAAGACATGATTGAAATCATTACGAATTTTAAAGATATTCATATTGATGGTATCGTATTTACGAAATTTGATGAAACAGCAAGTAGTGGTGAATTATTGAAAATTCCAGCAGTATCATCGGCTCCAATTGTATTAATGACAGACGGACAAGACGTGAAGCAACATATACATATCGCTACAGCTGAACATTTAGCGAAACAAATGTTGCAAACATCATAGAAAAGAGGTGAAGGATAAGGCAACTGCCTTATTCAAACGAATATGAACGGTCTTTATATAGGTTCTATGGGTATGATGAATTACATGCAGCGCATTAATGTTCATTCGAATAACGTTGCAAATGCTCAAACGACAGGATTTAAAGCAGAAAATATGACTTCTAAAGTGTTTGATGTACAAGACACATATCGCCGCGGAGATGGGGCCGTGACAAATATCGGTTCGACTGATTACGCTGTAGTACCAGCCGCAACGCATGTGAACTTAGTACAAGGAAATATACAAATGACAAATAGTGATACAGATTTCTTTTTAGATGATGGAACTGCTGGCACAGCTTCGTTTTTCGTTACATCTAAAAATAATGAAACGTTTTTAACGAGAGACGGTAGTTTTACATTAAATAGTGATCGTTACCTGCAAACAACTTCAGGCGCTTTCGTAATGGGAGAGAATAATGAACGTATTCGTATTCCAGAAGGAGCAAAAGTAGCTGTACAAGCAGACGGTACGTTATATGATGCAGTAACACAAAATAATATTGCCCGCCTGCAAACAAAAACAGTAGGTGCAGAAGCGAATAATCGTCTCGTACAGAGAGAGAACAAAAGCTTTACACTAGCAGAAGGAAACATTGCTGATTTACCGAACGGAGCAGGGACAGTAAAAAATCATATGCTAGAAAATTCAAATGTAGATATGACGAAAGAGATGGCTGATCTTATGACGGATCAAAAAATGATTCAAGCATCACAACGCGTTATGACTTCATTTGATAAAATTTATGAAAAAGAAGCGAATGAAATATTGAGATAAGAGACTTCCCATAGCGGAAGTCTTTTTTTATTATTGCTTTTATTACAGTTACATCATAAAATGATAATGATTATCAATATCGTTTTATGTTTTTTCATAAGAATGGAATTTCATAATGACAGCAACATTGCTTAACTAGGTAAATTAAAAACAAGGGGATGGTGTGTATATGTCTACAAAGAAACAACTTTGCATTGGGTTATGTTTAATTTCTAGCAAGAAAGAAGAAGATAGTCTATTTGATTCAGGAATTAACGAACAAGTAGAGTTAGCGAAACGGGCAGAAAAGGCTAAGTTAGATTTTGTTTTCAAAGCAGATTATTTAGTGGCCCACCCAGATTTAATCGCTCGTAATAAAGGAAATGTCATTTTGGATCCGACGTTACTATTTACTGCTATTGCTTATGCAACAGAAAAAATTGGAGTCGTTACGACTGCTTCAACTTCGTTTTATCCACCATATATATTAGCGAGGCAATTACAATCTTTACACTGGATTAGTAACGGCCGAGTAGGCTGGAATATTGTTACATCCATTGACGGCGCTGAAAACTTTGGTGAGGAAGTGATGCCATCATCAGAGGAACGATACGCGAAAGCAGCAGAATGTACAGCGTTAGTAAGAAAACTTTGGGGAAGTCATCCTAATGAAGTATTGAAAGTAGATAACCCTGATGTGATTAGAGAGATGGTAAAGCCTATCGAGCATAATGGTGAATACTTTGATGTGAAAGGGCCACTTAATATTCCGCAGCATATGTCAGGGGAAATGCCGTTATTCCAAGCAGGTGCTTCAGAGTCAGGCCGGAATTTCGCTGCTTCTGTTGCGGATGCAATTTTTGCTGCAACGCCGGATGTAGAGGCCGGAATGGAACTGCGTCAAGATTTAAGAAGAAGAGCAGAACAGCATGGCCGTAACCAAGATGATATACGCGTATTACCTGGATTATATTTCTTTATAGGTGATACATATGAAGAAGCGTTAGAAATGCATAGGCAAGCCCATCAACATCTCACAAAAGAGAAGAGATACTCGTTACTCGAAATGGTTCTCGGATTAGATGCTAGAGGGGTTCCACTAGAAAGTAAGATTACGGAAGAGATGCTGCCAAGTCGGGATCAAACTGTTCGGAGTAAAACACATGCAGAATTATTGCGGAACTACATTATTAAAAATGAACCAACTGTTGAACAAATACTAGAACGACCAGAAGTTGTTGGATCGGCTCATTGGGTTGCGGTTGGTACAGCGCAAGACGTTGCGAAACAAATAATGGATAGATTTGAGGCAGGAGCGTTAGATGGATTTATTGCTATTCCAGGAGGACCGCCAAAGTCACTAGATCTATTCTTTAGTGAAGTTATTCCTTCATTCGTGAAGGCCGGTGTATTTAGGCAAGAGTATACAGGTTCTACTTTACGAGAGCATTTAGGGGGGAAGTCACCAAAAACTTTGCAGTTAAAATAAGTAGAATAGTGTGTAGAAAAAGCCTTTCATAAGAAGGCTTTTTATTTTTGGTATAAATTTCGGAATTATCAATTGACTTTGTAGGTCTGTTTTTTTATATTAGTAGGTATAGTAATAACTACTAATATACATGCATCGTTTTTAAATGAGAGTTATATAGAATGTGAGGGATTACTGATGGATGAAATTATAAAGGAATTACAAAAGTTAGGTTTTTCTCAGTACGAATGTAAAGCGTATATTGGCCTATTAAAACATTCCCCAGTAACTGGGTATGAGGTGAGTAAACAAACAGGGGTACCTCGTTCGATGATTTATGAAGTGCTCGGTAAATTAATGGATAAAGGAGCGGTGCATATCGTTCCGTCAGAACCTGTGAAATATGTACCAGTACCAGCTACCGAATTAATGAATCGAATGCGAAAAGATTTTGAGAAGTCCTTTGAATTTTTAGACGAGAAATTAAATTATTTAGAGCAAGAGCGACAAATAGATGTAATTTCGCATATTCGTTCAAATGATCGTGTCTTAAAAGAAATATGCAATATAATTAATAGGGCGAAGGAAGAGTTATGGATTTCTGTATGGGAAGATCAAGTGCATGAAATTGAGCCATATATTCGTCAAAAGGAAGAGGAAGGTGTACATATATTTTCAATCTTATTTGGCGCTCCCAATACAAAAATAGGCGCGACGTTTCACCATAATTATATGACACCCCATGTTGTTGAAAAGAGAATGGGTGGTCATTTAACTGTTATTGCTCGTGATGGAGAGGAAGTATTAATTGCGAACTTCTCAAATGATAGCACTTCATGGGCCGTTACAACGTATGACCCAGCACTAGTTCTTGTTGCTACAGAGTATGTGCGGCACGATATTATGGTGGAAGAAATCACGAAGGAATTTGGGGCGGATAAGTTAGATACGTTATGGCGTGAAAATATAGATTTAGTTCATGTCGTAACAGGGAAACGAACTTTAGAAGGAATGGAGGGTGATAGAGATGAGTAAAGCTCAGGCACATGTAGCTTTGCAGAGCGATGATACATTTCAGCAAGGAGTAAAAGATTGTTTACCAACTGTATTTGGTTATTTAAGCATCGGCATAGCAGCTGGTGTAATTGCAAAAACAGCAGGTTTCTCCATTATTGAAATTGCGTTTATGTCCACTTTAATTTATGCAGGTTCTGCCCAATTTATATTAGCTGGTATGTATGCAGCTGGTGCTCCTGCTTCAGCAATTATTTTCACCGTCTTTTTTGTTAATTTACGCCACCTTCTAATGAGTGCTGCCCTTGCACCATACTTTACGAAACTTCCGCTATTAAAAAATGTAATGATCGGTTCTCAAATTACAGATGAAACGTTCGGCGTTGCAGTGCAGCATGCAGCGCAAAAAGGATATGTAGGTGACAGGTGGATGATGGGGTTAAATGTCACAGCATATTTAAATTGGATTCTTGCTACTATTATTGGCGGGTTATTTGGTGAGTGGATACCAGATCCACATACGTACGGGATGGATTATGCATTACCAGCGATGTTTATCGGATTATTTGTACTTCAGCTCATCAGTAGTAAACCGAAACTTGCAATTCATCTTACTGTTGCAATTGTAGCGATGATGATTGCATACGTTTCACACTTATTTATGCCAGATAGTATAGCGGTTATTATCGCAACATTACTAGCTGCGACGATTGGAGTGGTAATTGAAAAATGGAAATGAGATTAGACGTACTATTACTTTTACTAGCAGCAGGAGCTGTCACACTCGTGCCACGTATTTTACCTCTACTCGTATTTAGCAAACTACAAATTCCAGACTGGGGTTTAAAATGGTTAAATTACATACCAATTGCGATATTAGCATCACTTTTAGCACAAGTATTATTTATGCATGAGACGGTGCAGTGGGATTACCTTATCGCAGCAATTCCAACATTTCTTGTAGCAATATATACTCGTAGTTTATTAGGCACAGTATTAACGGGAGTGATTGTGATTATTTTGTTACGTTTCTTTTTCTAAAAAGGATTACGCTCATATAATAGCGAAAGGTGTAATAACATGAAAAATATAGGGGTGGTGTTATGATACTTTTAACGATAGGAGCAATTTTGTTAACGTTGTTTATTTTCTTTATTATCGGCTTTATTACGTTTATGATGTTTGTTGATAGGGCGACACCTCAAATTTATTATTCACCTTGTGAATCAGTGACAGTGAAATCTAAAGGTAAACATAGAAGGAAGAAAAGTTGAATGTTGGCTTTTCTTCCTTTTATTTTATCTGATTTTTCTGTATAATTTAAGTTAGTTATTTAACTAACTTAAAAGGTGGTCATAGAAATGGCAAAGCCGAATGTTGTTAATAAAGAGAAGTTACTAGAATCAGCAAAAGAAATTATTGCAGAGCACGGGATGGAAAAGTTGACATTAAAAGCAGTCGCAGAAAGTACTCAAGTTACACAAGGTACCGTATATTATCATTTTAAAACGAAGGATCAATTACTACTTGAAGTGACTGGATCGTTTTGTAAAGAGTCTTGGGAACAAATAGGAAAGGATGTACAGTTAGAAAAGGCTTTGCAGTCTGCCGAAAGTAGATGTGTGAAAGATTCAATGTATCATCATTTGTTTTTTCAATTAGTAGCTAGTGGATTACAAAATGATGCAATGAAAGATAAAATTGGTGAACTGTTACATTATGAAAATGAAGAATTAACAAAATTATTAAATAAAAAAATAGGAGATAGAATGGCATCACAAATTTCAACTGAAACGTGGAGCGTTTTATGTAATGCATTAGTTGATGGATTGGCATTACAAGCCTTATTCAATCCATCTTTTTCCAGATACAAAGTATATGGTGATTTGCACCTGCTATTGGAAAAGTTTATAGAGCTACAAAAAGGAGGTAATGGTAGTGAATACTAAACTTTGGCTCACTATTTTATTTTCTATTGGGATTTGGTTTGTTGCCTCAGCATTCTTTGTTGTCTTTGGTTCTTCAGTCTTATTAGAATACACTTCAAATAGTTTTTTTCTACAAATGGCGTTGCTTGAATTAGGGACAGCTATAGCTTTATATTTTGTAATGTGGCTATATCAAAAACTGGATACTTCGAAATATGCAGTTATTAAGTTAGGTATATGTGGTACAGCAATCGGTTTAATTTTAGATTCTTACATCTTATATAATTCTTCTCGTATATTCTCACAATTATCCTCACAGCAAATCATATCATTTACCATTTGGATGGTTATTGCTTACGCTTTTTATTTACTAATTCCTTTAGTCATGGAACGAAAAAAACTGTTATAAAGAAGGTTTTATCCTCTTTATAACAGTCACATCCCCGAAAGAACTAACAAAAACAGCCCAAATAAAAAACTCATAAAGGAAAGAAAACCTATACATATTGAGAACACACGACTATTTCTCCATTCGCGCCAGAAAACGATACATCCTAAAATACAAAGAAAAAACCAAATGGGCAGGAATAGGAACTCGCTAACTTTCTCGGGAAGTAACGCATAAAAAGTTGATAAATATAAGATCCAATTTGTAAAAAATAAAATGTAAACGATAATAGATTGTAAGTAGGGACGTTTGGAAAACTCCCTCTTTTTTACGGTTACAAAAATGATAGTTAGCGCTGAGAAAAAGACAATGAGTATGAAAATCAGTAAGAGTAATGTAAGTGTCATTTAACTCTCCTTTATAAGAGTGTTTTTTACAAGAAATGAATCTATTAAATTGTATGCTTGATTTGTAGAGTGCCCGTTATATTTTTCAGTGTACGGATTTAGAAATCCATGTTCACCGTGTAGTTGTTGTATTTCTAGTAAAGGATTTTTTTGTTGTTGCAATGATTGGATTAAAGAGGATACTGAAAAACTAGCTTCTTTTTCAGGGAAAATAAGTAAGGTAGCACATGTTGGTTTCATATGAATATAGTCACGTATACGGGAACCGTAACATCCAATAATAAAATCTATTTTCGGATTGGTACTACATAGCCATGAGATGGTAGCACCAACACTAAAGCCGATAAGTCCAATATGTGTGTAATTACTAGAAAGATGAGTAATGAATTCTTCAATTTGCTTTTTTCCATCTTCAAATCCAATATGATTCATAAAAAAATGATATGCTTTTTCTTCATTACTATAAGGAAATGCATGTTGTGATTGTAGCAGATTAGGACAGAATACATCTATATGAGATGAAGTAAAGTGATGGATAACGTGATGCATATGGTCGTTCACACCATATATTTCATGAACAGCAATGAGAGCTAATTTTTTCTTCATCGTTATAAAGTACCTCTATGAAACTTAAATTCTTTTTCAACAAGGCAGATGCGCAGGTGGAAGTTTTTGTACCATTGCTCACGACCTCTTTTTTTCGCTTCTTTATGTAAGGCGTTCTGTTTCCAATTTTCAATTGCCTCAAGTGATTTCCAATAAGAAATTGTGATTCCGAGCCCTGAATGATCTCGTGCACTTTCTACACCTAGAAATCCGGGTTGCTGCTTTGCAAGTTCCTCCATTTTTTCAGCAACGGCACTATAGTCTGTTGTATCATTTGATAAATTAGAAGTGAATATAACAGCATAATAATGACTTGTTTTTTGTGAAGTATTTTTCATATACAATCCTCCTTTTCATATAGTTTAGCATGTAATAAATAGAAAAGAAGTCATGGGTTCTTATTAATATTTCGTTTTTTTTATTGTCACTTGAATGAAGTAAGATGGTTTCTATATTGATGTTCGAAATTTTATTATCACTAAATATAAAAATCTTTATATATAAATGTTTAAAATAGGAAAAAATCACATATTTTGTTAACAAAACATGTGATTTATATTAGAATAATACGTGTAAGGTATATTTATATAATATGTTAATAAATTTTATTGAAGGAGGTGACCTCTTTGCACAGTAGGATAAAAGAAAATAAAAAAATATTAAATGTATTTATAGTTGTTATGAGTTTATTCTTGCTGTTATCTCAGTTACAGTTTTTAAGTCCGATTGATAAGGCAACGGCAGCAGTTACAGATGCAGAAGGGTTTGATACACCTACTTATCAATCTATTCATAAAGGTGATATGTATTCTACTGGGAATGTGAATTTAGGTATTAAAGCTACTGAAGCTCAGAAGAAAACGGCGTTGTATTCGGATATAACATCTATTTATGGGACAGCACCAAATGGTTATATACGTGAACTAATTGACGTGGACGATGATCCAATGACTACAAACTCATCTAAGGCATACATTCCTGTTCCAGAAGATGCTGAAGTTGAATGGGCGGGACTCTATTGGAGTTCAACACGTTACGAATTAACGCAACAGCAGTATGTAGCACCAATTAAGTTTACTACTCCGGTAGGGAAGAGCTTTCAAGTAAAACCAAGTAATACGTATTACGGAAGTGGTTTGCTTTATGGTTTTGGTATTGATGGTACTTATTATTCTAACTATGCAGATGTTACAAAGCTTTTACAGTCTTCTAATTCAAAAGGAGGAAGCTATACTTTAGCAAATATCCCTTATCCAAATACAAAACTTGCGTATAATTCTGGATATTATTCTTTTGCCGGATGGTACATGTTAGTAATTACAAAGGATAAGTCAAAAACAAGAAAAGCATTTACTGTTTATGATGGTGGATTGAAAAGAGCTACTGGATCTGGTGAAAAAGAATTCACGGTGAAAAACTTTCTTGCTTCAAAAACTGGAGATTTAGATCCAAAAGTTTCTGTTTTCGCTGTCCAAGGTGATAGATATTGGCAAGGTGATAAACTTTTTGTTCATACAGATAATACTTGGAAGGAAGTTACTGATAAGCTGAATCCAACAGGTAATATATTTAATTCCACTATTTCTGAATATGAGGAACATATGAGAGATAAGTATCCAGCTACTTTTAATCCCGATTATAAAAATAATTTAGGGATTGATGCAGATTTAATTAGGTTACCAGCAGGATATATTAAACCAGAGCAAAAGGAAATACGCCTAAAAGCTGCGACATCTGGTGATGACTATGTATTAAACACATTAGCCTTTGCTGTAAATGCAACAGCGCCAGAGCTTGTAATCGATAAGGAAGTAGTAGATGCAAAAGAAAAATACGAGCCAGGTGATGAAGTTACATATCGTTTAAGGGTGAAAAACATTGAACCGAATTCGAGTTCTGTTGATACAAAAATTGAAGATGTTTTAAATTCGCGTCTAGAATTTGTGCCGAATTCGGTGAAAATCATTTCTGGCCCGAATGCTGGAAATCAAACAGAACAGGTTGACTATGATGCAAAAACAAGAAAGTTAACAATAAGAATAGGTGAAGGAGCAAATGCTACAAAAGGTGGAATCTATACGGATAAAACACCTGAGACAACCATTGAATTTAAAGCGAAATTAAAGGGAGAAAAGGTAGAAACAGAAATTCCCAATATCGCTGTGGTTCAAGGGATTGATGAGTTAACAGGAAGTCAGGTTGAAGCTAATGGTTCTAATAAAGTAGTAGTTAAAGTATTACCCGAACGAGAAGAGAAACCTGGGAAGTTAGTAGCTACTAAACTAGCTAAAGATATAAACGGTGGTACGCTGAAAGTTGGCGACAAATTAGAGTATACAATTCATACTAAAAATAGTGTGCCAGATTCTCTCTTAAAATCTGTTAAAATTACGGATAAACTCCCTGAAGGAGTAGAATATGTTCCAAATACGTTGAAGATAAACGGGAAGGAACAAACGGATGTTGAAGATGAAGATCATGCACATATAAAAGATGGAACGATTTATGCTCATCTCGGCGACCTTAAAGGTGAGGAAGAGAAAGCAATTACGTTTGAAGTTGTTGTAAAGCCGGAGATGGCAAATAAGAAAATAAAAAATATAGCAATAGTTGAGACGGATAGTTCGAAAGATAAGGAGAAACCAGAAGTTGAAACACCGGTTGACCCGTTGTCTGGACAACTAGAATCGAAGAAAGAGATTGTTGATAAAAGGCAAGAAAAATTTCATGTCAATGATGAATTCGAGTATCAAATTAAAGTTCGAAATAAGGTGGAAAATGGGCTTATTAAAGATATGCGTCTAATGGATAAACTTCCTGAAGGAGTAGAATATGTAGCCGGTAGTATGAAATTGAATGGAAAATTATTGACAGATGCAATTGACGAAGATGAAGGATCGTATGAGGATAACACGATCAAAGTAAACTTTGGTGACGTACTTGATACAGAAGAAAGAACGGTAACTTTTAAAGTGAAAGTTACGCAAGATGCATTAAAAACTAAAGAAATTGAGAACATAGCAGTTGTTGAAGGGAAAACACCAGATAATGAAGATTTACCTCCACAAAAACCGAATGTAAAAACGAATGTGGAAGCAAAGGAACCTAAAGTAAGAAAGATGGTTTCGGATGCAGATGAAAAAGAAGTGGAAAAAGCGACATTACAAAGTATAGATGAAGAGTTTACATGGCATGTAAACTATAATTTTGGTAATGATGTTATGAACCTTGAAAAAGTGGTATTGCAGGATGACTTAGAAGATGTTTTAACTATCCTACAAGTACGACTTGTAAACAGCGATGGAGAAGAAATAGAAGTTATACCGCAAATTGATGAACAATTAAAGAAAGTAAGTATTGAGTTACCGAAGCAGGATGGAAATTATGATTATCTTGCGAATCAATCGTATACAATGCATATTAAGTCAAGACTAAACGATAATGTAAATGCAGATATACTAACGAAACATAAAGAGAATAATGGTATTCCAAATAAAGCGGAGTTACTGTTTGATCAGAGGAAATCCATATCAAATGAAGCATTCGTAGTACCACCAACATTAGGGAAGTTTGAGATTGAAAAAGTAGATGCGAACGATGAAAATCTCAAATTAGAAGGCGCAGTATTTGAAGTGATAAGTAAAGATGGACATACAGTATGTACATTAACAACTGATAAAAATGGTTTAGCAACTTCAACTCCATTAATAATTGGGAAATATACATTAAAAGAAGTACAGGCACCAAAAGGATATATGTTGATGAGAGAGCCAGTAGAAATAGAAGTGAAGTCTGGAATGGATTCACAAAAAATAAGAGTAGTAAATAAGAAGAGTGAATTTGTTATTCCAGAGACTGGTGGAATAGGGACAATTATTTATTATGCAATTGGTGGAATATTGATGTTGGTTACATTGTTCCTCTTTGTTAGAAAGAGAAACAATGAGAGATAGAAATAACAAAAGTAATGAAAATGATAGGGAGTGGACGACAATGAAAAAGATTTTTAGTTTATTTTTAATCTGTATGTTAGCTTTTTCAACGTTATCTAACATAATTGTTAGTGCGGAATCTAGGAGTACAGGTACTTTAACGATTCACAAGTTTGAACAAAGTAAAGGTTCTAAAACAACTACAGAAGGTAATGGGAAAGAAGGACAAACTGTTCCAGAAGATGCAAATCCTTTAGAAGGTGTAACTTTTGAAATTAAACGAATTGAGTCATTTGAAAAAATTTCAAATGATGGAACTGTTATAAAAGAAGATGCAAAACCAGTAAAAGACGCTGCAATAACAAAGGTAACAAACACAAAAGGGGAAGCTGTTTTTACAAATCTTCCGCTAGGACGTTATGAAGTAAAAGCAATTGAAGGTCCAAAACATATTGCGTTGGATAAGACTACTTTTATTGTCGATATTCCAATGACAAGTGCAGACGGTAAAGATTTAAATTACGATGTTCATATTTACCCTAAAAATGAAACAAAACGTGGTTCAGTAGAATTCGTAAAAAAAGGTGAAGCCGGTAAAGTATTAAAAGATGCAGAGTTCCATTTATTTAAAAAGAATAAGGATGGAACTAGTACACAAGTTAAGACACCGAGTTCATTAGTAACAGGTGAAGATGGTAAAGTTCGTGTTGATTCGCTAGAATATGGGGATTATTATTATTTTATTGAGCATAAGGCTCCAACAGGTTATTTAACTAGTAAAGAGGAGCGTCCTTTCTCTATTAAGGAATCTGGTGAAGTAGTTAAGCTGGATGATATAAAGAACTATAAAGAACCTACCATTACTAAAAGTATAAATAACGGTTCAAAAGTAGCTGGAATTAATAAAGAGACAGATTATACGTATGATATTAAAACACTACTTCCTGAAGATATTCAATCATATAAAAAATATGTTGTAACAGATATTTTAGATGATCGTTTGGAAATAAAAGGCCTACCAATTGTTATGGTTGATGGAAAGAAAGTTGAAGATGATAGTGTAAAAGTAGTTGTAGAAGGCCAAAAAGTAACCGCTACGATTGAAGATTTTTCAAAAATAAATGGAAAAGAGCTTCATTTACAAATTACTGCAAAAATTAAAAGTGATGTTGAATCTGGAGTGAAAATTCCAAACAAAGCAGTACTTGATTTTGTAAACAAAGATGATGTTTCATCAGAAAAAGATGGAAAGCCATCTAATGAAGTGGTGGTCACACCGACAACGGGAAATATTAAAATTGAAAAAGTTGATGGTAAGGATAAGACGCTTAAATTAGAAGGTGCGAAGTTCCAATTACAAGATAAAAAAGGTAATGTTATAAAAGTTAATGGGAAAGAAATGAATGATATAACAGATGCAAATGGTATTATTACATGGAATGAAATCCCGTACGGTGAATATCAAATTGTTGAGACGGAAGCACCAAAGTATAAAGATAAAGACGGTGCAGTCGAACACTATCAAAAGTTAAGAGATCCGATTGATATTACGATTGATGAAAAACATCAAACAATAGAGCTACAAGTTGAGAATAATAAGAGCGGTTGGATTATTCCAGCAACAGGTGGTATGGGTACAATTCTCTTCACAGTAACTGGTCTTTTATTAATGATGACAGCAGCGCTTATTTTCTTTAGAAAGAAACCTGTTAAGAATTCTTAATTGATATCTTTATAATAATTGAGTTTAGTAAAGAGGAAAGGCATATTGCTTTCCTCTTTTCCACATTTTATCCGTAGTGAAAGAGGCTATTATGAAACGAAATATAATTTTTGGAAGTATTTTTTTACTAGGATTAAGTATATTTCTCTATCCAACTGTAAGCAATTGGTTTGCAACAAGAACACATTATTCAGAAGTAAGTACGTATGCTGAAGCGATAAAGGGGCTGGAGCAGGAAGAGATTAATCGTAAAGAAACAGAAGCACAAGAGTATAATAAGAAAGTTCAAAATACGACGCAGACATTTTCGGATCCGTTTCATGAAAATGGTGAGGAGAAAAAAAGTTCCCATGTAGATGTGCTAAATATCGGCGAAATTATGGGATATATAGAAATTCCGAAAATAGATGTGAACCTTCCAATTTATCAAGGAACGGCGGAAGAAGTGCTAAGCCGTGGAATTGGGCAATTAAATGAATCCTCATTACCGGTAGGTGGAGAAAATACACATACAGTTTTAACAGGACATCGAGGTTTACCCTCAGCGCTTATGTTTACCCATTTAGACAAAATTGAAAAGAATGATGTGTTTTATATTCATTCGTTAGATAAAGTACTTGCTTATAAGGTAGATCAAATAAAAATCGTATTACCAAATGAAACAGAAGATTTATTAGTTGTACAAGGACAAGATTACGCAACATTAATTACGTGTACCCCTTATGGAGTGAACACGCATAGGTTACTAGTGAGAGGACACCGTGTTCCATATGATGCTGAAGAAAAAGAAATGATTACAAAACCTTTCATTTTAGAAGATTGGATGATCGTTTTTCCTATTGGTATTATTTGCATTGTCCTTCTAATAATCTATTTAAAAAAACGAAAATAGTATGTATTGTGTGGTGAGTGTGTGAGAAGGGGAGTTATAAGCGTAGTATTGTTTCTTACAGGATTATCTCTATTTATATATCCAATGATCGCTAATTATATAAACAAGTATGTGTATAAGACAGAAGTGATACGTTATGAAAAAATGGTTGATGATTTAAAAGTAGAAGATGTTAATGAGAAGTTTCGAAAGATGGAAACATATAATAAATCGTTAGGGAAAACTACTTTCAAAATGAGTGACCCATTTGTACAGGATGATGAAATAAGTACGGAACCGTTAAATTTTATAAACAAAGATGAAATATTTGGTGCGATTTCTATTCCAAAAATAAATGAGGAGTTGCCAATTTACTTAGGAGCAAGTCAAGAAAACTTAAGTAAAGGAGTAGGGCAAATTGAAGGGACTTCATTACCGATTGGTGGGAAAGATACACATGCTGTATTGGCAGGACATCGTGGATATCACGGGGCAACGATGTTTCGTCATCTTGATCAGTTGAGTGATGGAGATGTATTCTATGTAAAGGTATTTGGAAAGCAGCAAGTGTATAAAGTAATTGGCCGTGAAATTATTTATCCAAATCAAGTGGATAAATTAAATGTAATAAAAGGAAAAGACAAAGTTACACTGCTTACGTGTGAACCATATACATCAAGTAAATATCGTTTGTTAGTGTATGGGGAGCGAGTAGAAGCAAAGCAAAATGAAATTGAAAGACAAGACAAAAGTATAGTAGATATGAGGAGGTATGAAACAAGAGATTTATTTGAAAAACTGGCTTTTGGCATAGTAGGTCTCATTGTAATTTGTATAGGGTTGTACGGTTTATTAAAAAGGAAAAACAAGTGATGCAGCATATAATAAAAGAAAATGCCACTTCAAAAGTCGAAGTGGTATTTTTTATATTTCCTCTAAGCTATTAACTGGAACAGTTAATTCGCGTTTTGGATTTGTTACTTCATATATGCGGGCGGTTTCGTTGCTTTCATCGACGTGTTGAATCATAACAGGCATGCCTTGAAAACTGACATTGGCTTCTTCAGATGACTCGGAAAGCTCTTTTGCACGTTGTATATTCATTTATATTCCTCCCATCATTATTATCTTTGCAAAAAAGGAGGAATAATATACCATTTCGAGACATTTTTAAAGTTTTTGTATTATTTGTAATGTTTCTTTAATAAATGAAGAGAAGATGGAATCAGGATAGCTATCTATCGCTTGAACTGCTTCTTTTGCTTCTTTCAAGGCAGATTTTTTATCTTGAAGTTCTATATAGCAAAGGGCACGATAAGATCCAGCTGTTAATAACCACGATTGATCAAGTGGATGACTCATATAATCCGGTATGATAGCACGATCTAATACTTCTAAAGCTTCCTTGTAATGTTTTAAACCATACAGAGATTTTCCTTTTTCAAGATAATACAGTCCATCGTCTTGAAAAATTGGTATATCTTTTAGTTTTTCTCGGAATTGTTCTAAATGTGCTAATGCAATTGTATATTCATTCGTAACGGTGTTATAGTAATAAGCTTTTAATATATCTATAT
>NZ_QOZX01000040.1:0-47874 GCF_008368895.1 Bacillus sp. BB081 | reverse complement strand
ACTATTCGGGTTCACTTCATCTATAAGACAAGCAGCTTTTTCTATATATAAAGGGGTTTGGGGAAACAAAGCATTAAACAAGACTTTGAGCAAGTGTGTAAATGAAAGCTGTAAGAAGAGTAGCTCCACTTGCAAGTCCGATAAAGTCTGATTTGTTGAAAGTAATGTTGTTCATTATAATCTCTCCTTATTTGTTTAATGTAGTTGCAACAGCTTTTGCATCGACAAGTGCGGATAGCACCATGCCCATTGTATTTAAAAATTTGTTTGATTTCATTTTGTTCATCATGCGTATCCGCTCCTTTTCGAATTGTTGTTGCCCTGCTTTATGTCTTAATTATAGGAAATATGATCGCCTGCAACTATCGAATTAGCTTACGGAAGGCTTACACTTTTGTAAGAAAAAAAGACATTCGCGTAAGAATGTCTTTTAAAGCATATTGATATGATGATGCTCTTCAATTGTTTTTAAAAAGCTACGCATTGAATTCGTCATATAACTATCTTTACGGCGTATGAAAACCGTTGAAATACTACCATATTTTTCAGGGATTGCATGACAATGTACTTTACCAGCTTTAGAAAGATGGTGGACAGCAGACTGTGGTACGAGTGTAATTCCAAGGCCGAGTGCAACACTGTTTAATATTGTCTCTAATATATTAAATTCCATAATTCTTTTTGGGAGCAAACCTTCATCTTTAAGCCATCGTTCTAGTTTGGAACGGTATCCACATCCTTGGTTAAAAACGAGTAGGGGCGTTGTTGTAAATTCTTCTATATGAAAAGCTTTATTTTGTGTTACAAGCATTAATTTTTCTGTACTAACATCGTATTGTTCAATTAGTGGATGTTTAATAGGCCCTGATATAAAGGCACCATCTAATTGATGATCAAGTACTTCTCTAATCAATGCTTCTGTTAGACCCGCTTGTAATGATAAATCGACATTCGGATATCGTTTATAGTAAGAAGATAAAATGGTAGGTAATGTACTTACTGTTTCGACAGTACCGATTTTTAATATGCCAGAGGGAGTTTCACTATCTAAAAATACTTGTTTTAGCTCGTCAACATCTTGCAAAATTTTATTAACATAAACGAGCATTTTTCTTCCTTCAGCTGTTAAAGTCATGCCTCGTTTATGACGATAAAAGAGGGGTGTTTTCAGTTCATTTTCTAGTTGTTTAATACGCGCGGTGACATTTGATTGTACATAGTTTAATTCCTTTGCTGCGCTACTTACACTGCCTTGTTCGGCAACGCTTTGGAAGATTTGTAAGTCTCTTAATTCCATTTTATGCTCCTCCTTGATGTTAACTATCATTATAAGTGATAGTTAACATCATTTTGAATCATTTTACGTGATATATTTTTTCTTTTACAATTCTCTTTGTGCAAATAGAAAGAAGTGGGGGATTGTGGTGAAAAAAGGTCAAATGATAATAGGGGCTTTAGCGTGTTTAATTGCAAGTATGTCGTGGGGAGCAATGTTTCCGGTTGCTGATCATGCGCTAGAATACATAGATCCATTTTATTTTTCGCTTATTCGCTATGGAGCGGTGGCAATCGTACTGATTGTATTGTTGTTAGCGAAAGAAGGAAAGCAGGCATTTCGTTTAGAGGGAAGAGGAAAGTTACTCGTCTTTTTCGGAACGATGGCGTTTACTGTATATAATATACTTATATTTTTAGGTCAAATGTTAATGGGAAAATCAGGCGTGATGGTAGCCTCCATTATGGAAGCGCTTATGCCGATGATTTCTATTTGTATTCTATGGGGCTATAAGCATGTAAAACCGAAAAAGTATATGATAACGAGCATGATGATTGCTTTTGTAGGAGCTATATTTGTTATTACAAAAGGTGATATGAGTTTCTTTTTAACGTTGAAAGATAACATGTTTTCGCTAGCATTTATATTTGTTGGTGTTGTAGGATGGGTGATTTATACGATGGGTGGTCAAACGTGTAGCGATTGGTCAACATTACGCTATTCTACTTTGACATGTGTATTGGGTACAACTGTCACAGGGATTATAACTGTAGTCATTACAGTGCTTGGATATGTATCTGTTCCAAGTATGGAAACGATTTCTATTGTGAAGCATGATTTGTTATTTATGATGACATTACCAGGTATCGTAGCGTTACTTGCTTGGAACTATGGTGTGAAAATTTTATCGTCCATTAATGGGATTTTATTTATTAATTTTGTACCGATTACGACTTTAGTTATTATGATGATGCAAGGATATCGAATAACGATTTTTGATATTATAGGGACTTTACTTGTTATTGCAGCACTTATTCGCAATAACGTTTGTCAGAGAAAAGAAGAAAATATAAACAAGCGAATTTTACAAGAAGAGCAATTACGTCAAGCTGTTTAATAGGCAATTGGAGGATTTCACATGTTAGAAAGTTTATTGTTTTTCTTCGCCGTCGGAGTTGCTTGTGAGCTTGCAGCAATTAACCGAAATGGTCGTAAGAAGATAAAACAACAAGCTGAAATGATACAGCTTTTAAAAGAGTTAAAAGAAAGAAAAATGTAAAAAGACGACCGGGCATAGACGGTCGTCTTTTTCTATATAAAGGGGAAAGGGGACACAAAGTTATACAAGCGTAGCAGCGTAAATAAAAGCGGTAAGAAGAAGAGAGCTGCTAGCTAATCCTAAAAAATCTAATTTGTTAAAAGTGATGTTATTCATAATGAATTCTCCTTACTTGTTTAATGTAGAAGCAACAGCTTTTGCGTCGATTAGAGCGGAAAATACCATGCCCATTGTGTTTAAGAAATTGTTTGGTTTCATTTTGTTCATCATATGAATCCGCTCCTTTTCGAATAGTTGTTGTTTCTTTCTGACTTAATTGTATGAAATATTTGGGGAAGTAACTATCGAATTAGCTTACAAGAAAATTACACTTTTGTAAGAATTGAAATTTAACAATTAATACTTATTTTTATTACCAACTCCTAAAACTTAGTGTTATAATCATTGTAAGAGAATGACTATAATTCGGATGTTCAGAAAGGAACGAAACAAATGTATAAACCAATTACATTTTTGTTAAAATATATATTTAAAACAGCTGGGAAAGTAGAAGTGCAAGGAAGAGAAAAGTTACCAGAAGGTGGCCCATATGTTGTTGCGTGTACACATACAAGTTTTATGGATGTATTAATGTTAGCTACAGGGATGTACCCGACCCAAATTCATTACATGGCCAAAAAAGAATTATTTGAAGGGAAATTCAAAAACTGGTTCTTTAAAAATGTGAATGCATTCCCTGTAGATCGTGCGAATCCAGGACCGAGTACACTCAAAATTCCGTCACGCCTATTAAAAGAAGGGAAAGTAGTAGGGATTTTTCCGAGTGGGACACGATCAACAGAAGACGTTTCATTAAAAGCTGGGGCTGTTACGATTGCACTGCGTTCTAATGTCCCGTTAGTACCGGCAGCTTATGTTGGTCCATCGAGTGTGAAAGAATTAATAAAAGGGAAAAAGGCGCAATTGATTTTTGGAGATCCAATTCAAATTGATGCGGAAGAACAAATAGATCGAAAAACAGCTATGAAAATGATGACAGATCAATTAAATGAGAAGTTTGATGAGCTAAAGGAAACTTTGCAATCAAATCAAAAGTAAGAAAAGACGACCGGGCATAGACGGTCGTCTTTTCTATTACTATTTATAATAAAGGGGAAAGGGGACACAAAAGTTATACAAGCGTAGCGGCGTAAATAAAAGCAGTAAGAAGAAGAGAGCCACTAGCTAGTCCTAAAAAATCTAATTTGTTAAAAGTGATGTTGTTCATAATGAATTCTCCTTACTTGTTTAATGTAGAAGCAACAGCTTTAGCATCGATTAGAGCGGAAAATACCATGCCCATTGTATTTAAAAAATTGTTTGATTTCATTTTGTTCATCATATGAATCCGCTCCTTTTCGAATAATTGTTGCCCTGTTTCTGACTTAATTGTATGAAAAAAAGCAGAGAGTAACTATCGAATTAGCTTACAGGAAAATTACACTTTTGTAAGAAAAACGAATGAAGATGTAATGATGAGAAAGTTTGACATATGTTCATGGAATTCATTAAGTTAAAAGTAGAGGTGAGCGTATGGCTAATATTAAAGATATTGCAAAGATGGCGGGAGTTTCAGTTACGACTGTTTCGAGAGTGTTGAATGATCACCCATATGTAAGTGAAGAAAAAAGGAAAGCCGTTATGGAGATAGTTGAGAAGTTGAATTACTCACAAAACGCAAATGCCGTTCATTTATCAAAAGGGAAAACGAATATTGTTGGTGTGATTTTACCGTATATTAATCATCCATGCTTTGATGCGATGGTGGGCGGGATGATGGAGGTGGCGTTAGCTCATAATTACAGAGTGCTACTTTGCCAAACGAATTATAATAAAAAAGAAGAAATGAAAAGTTTACATATGCTAAAAACAAAACAATTGGATGGCCTTATTATTTGTTCTCGTGCGAATGATTGGGAAACGATAGAGCCGTATGCTTCCTATGGGACAATCGTTGCTTGTGAAGATAATGATATTTCAAATATCTCAAGTGTATATACGAATCATTCGGCAGCTTTTCAATTAGGAATGGATTATTTGATTGAGAAAAGTTATAAAAAAATTGGTTATTGTACGGGAAGGAAGTTAGGTCCGAGTAGTCAAAAACGTTTTGATGTTTATAAACAGCAATTGCAATCTATAGATGAAGAAGTGAATGAAGAATGGATTTTCACAGAATGTTTTACATTAGAAGATGGTGTGAAAGTGGCTCATAAATTAAAGGGGATGCAGCATCTTCCCGAAGCATTAATAGTAGCAGGAGATGAAGTTGCGATTGGGGTTATGACAGAAGCTGAAAAATTAGGTATTCAAGTTCCTGAGGATTTAGCGATTATTGGCTTTGATAATCAACCTATTTCGCAAGTGTTACAACTTACAACCATTGATCAAAATTTAAAGGAAATAGGTAAAAAGGCCTTTGAAATGTTTTACAGGCAAATACGTGATGAAAGTTCTAAACAAGAAAAGGTGGAAATTCCATATGAACTTGTGGAACGCTCTACCGTTTAGTTTTAATCCGTTATGTGTAAGTTGCATAACGGATTATTTTTTTGAAATATCTTTGACAGGAAACGCGTTTCATACTTTATAAAGGAGTTACACCGGTCTGTAATAATCCATGGATTCTTTTCAAGAATAGTATTTGGAGGGATATGCATGAATGAACTTTTATTGAGTATGAAAAAGTATATAGAAGATGATGAAAAGATTTTGGCTTTTGTCGTAGGGATATTTGAGAAGGATAATTTTACGCTATCGTATCAACATGGGATTTTTGCTGCTACTACTAGACGTCTTCTCTTTTATGGGAAATTTCCATACTATCCTGCAACATTTAAAGATTATTCATATTTGCATATAGATAGCATAGATTTTCGTCCGCATTTCGAATGTACTTGTAATCATGAAACCATTCGAGCTAAGTATATACAGAAGGGGAATGTGGAGCGATTTGTCCGTACAGTTAGAGCGAATATGAATAATTAATCACCCCTTTGTTTAAACATAATATCCCGATCTTTAAGAGTAAAAATGCGCAATAAAAACAACTTCTAAACCTCTAGGAGATAGTGATACAATGTCAAATGGGGGGGAGGTATGAACTATGGTTAATCAACGTATAAAGGAAATAACACTAATTACAATTGGTTCATTATTATTCGCAATTGGTATTAATTACTTTGCAATTCCAAACCGTTTATCAGAGGGTGGAATTATTGGTTTAACGGTTGTTACGTACTATTTATTTGATTGGTCGCCGGGGATTGTAAACTTTGCTATAAATGCAATTTTACTAGCTATTGGTTATAAATTTTTTGATAAGAAAACGATGGTTTATACAATTTTAGGGATTGTAGAAACATCCTTGTTTTTATATGTTACGGAACATATTGAGTATCATGTAAATAGTGATACGTTATTAGCGGCTCTATTCGCTGGCTTATTTGTCGGTGTCGGATTAGGCTGTATGTTCAAAGCTGGAGGTACATCAGGAGGATCGGCAATTTTAGCTCGGTTAGCCAATCAATATTTAGGGTGGAGCGTTGGTAAAGGCGTACTTATTATTGATATTGTGGTAATTGCTGGTTCTGTATTTATAATAGGGCAAGAAAAAGCAATGTACACACTTGTTGCAGTATTCATCGGAGCAAAAGTGATTGATTTCATTGTAGAAGGAATGGATACAAAAACAGCTGTTACAATCATTTCAAATCAACCGGATTTAATCCGTGAAACTATTACGAAAAACATGACACGCGGTGTCACTGTATTAGAAGGACGCGGCGGATATACTGGTAAAAATAAAGAAGTGTTATATGTTGTTATAAATAAACAAGAGCTTGTTAAGTTAAAGCAGGTTATTAGTCGAGTAGATGAAGATGCTTTCGTTGTTATTCATGATGTACGTGATGTACTTGGCGGTGGCTTTAAAGCGAGCTAAAAGGTGAACGAGTAAATTCGTTCACCTTTTTTAATTCTTACAAAAATGTAAGTGTAATGTAATGAGATTCAATAGTAGATTTTATTCCTTCTTTTTAAAATGGATGTATATATCCTGCAGAGGAGGAAGATTGATTATGAAGAAAAAAATGATCGCTACTATAATAGCGATGATAGTGATAGTAGTAATGTTACTGCCTACGAAACTTGGACCAGTTATCGATAAATATAATCCACTTTATAAGACGAAAGAATACTATACGGTCGTGAATACAATTGGTCAGCATATTGGTGATGAGTGGTATGAATATGAATTTATTGCATTTGACGAACGTGGAAGAGAACAAAAAATAAAGAAGACTGTTAAGCATATGTTAAAGAGAGATGAAGCGTTAAAGGTGTATGCAAAAGGACGCTACGGAGAGGCGATTGAAGAAATTGAAGCTGTAAATATTCCTATTAATGCGAAGAGTAAACTTTTAACGATGAGATAGCAGATTATACCCCCACCTATTTTTTGTCGAAAATAAAAATACTAGGTAGGGGTATTTTAAGGTTCATGAAAGAGCCTTAGTCTATATGGACTAAGGCTCTTTTTGTTATATAAAGGGGAAGGGGGTACATCGTAGTAGCATGAGTGAAAGGTATAAGAAGAGTAGCTACTAGCAATGTAATTTGGTTATGTGAGTGTTCTTCTTATTTGGCTTGTTTTCTAACTTTATTGTACGAGATGTAGGTAAGAGAAACTATCGAATTACATTACACATAGCTTACAAACATGTAAGTCTTCTGTAATGTAATTCGATGGTTAAAAGATAGTTAATTTCATATAGTGTAATTAGAAAGTCTCACTGTATTACTTTCTGTTTGTAATATTAATGAAGAATGAAAAACCAACTACTTTTTAATAGCCCTCATCTGTATTTAGATGAGGCTCTTTTTATAAACCTTACAACATTGTAAGGTTTACGTAAGTTAATTCGATAGTAAATTTGTCATATTTTTTGCATAATAGATACAAATAGATAAAATAATTAGGGATATAGTAAGAAGGGAGAAAACTGGGATGCGTAAAGAAGAAGTAGTGAAGTTTCCAATTAAAGATTTCTGTAGCTACTTTACTGTTGCCGTAGTATGTATTGGATTATTTGATATCATAACAAACTTAATTGTTAAATAATATAGATGATAAAACAAGAAGGGAGATCCTTTCTTGTTTTTTTTATGGGGGAATAAAGATGAAATGGATTGATAGTCATATACATGTTGACCAATATAAGGATGAAGAAAAAAGTAGATTACTTAAAGATGTGGAACATAGTAAAGAGATACAGGGGCTTATCGCGGTATCTATGAATTATCAATCATGTAAAGAAACTTTATCTTTAGCAAAGCGATATCCTTTTGTACATCCAGCGATAGGTTTTCATCCGGAGCAACCGATTCATAAAGAAGAATGTGAGCAAATTTATAAATTAATTGAAGAGCATGTAGAAGACATAGTTGCGATTGGTGAAGTAGGCTTACCGTATTATTTAAGAAAAGAAGATGAGCGTATTACTATCAATTCATATATATCAGTGTTACAACGATTTGTTGAACTAGCTAGTAAATATGATTTACCAATTATATTGCATGCAGTGTATGAAGATGCTGATATTGTATGTGATTTACTAGAGAAATATAAAGTTTCACGTGCACACTTTCATTGGTTTAAAGGAAGTGAAACAACAATGAAACGGATGATGAGGAACGGTTATTATATTTCTATCACACCAGATGTTTTACATAAGGACAAAATTAGAAAAATTGTTTCGTATTATCCACTTGAATATATGATGGTAGAAACAGATGGACCGTGGGAATTTCACGAGGATGTTATGACGCATCCGAGAATGATTCGAGAGGTATTAAAGGAAATTAGTGTTATAAAAAACGTATCTGTTGATAAGGTTGCGAAAACGATATATGAAAATACCATTCAATTTTACTCCGCTATTTGCCAGACATTAAGAACCTGAATGATTAAGTTTTCACTTTATTTGAAGGGATAGGAGAGTTTCTCTTATCTCTTTTTATTATGGATATTTTTTCTAATATTTTCTATAATTTATGATATGTTTAATTTGATGAAGGAAGTAGGGGAGAAAATGGGGAAAGCATATAAAAAAATAGCTATTACAATTATGGTTGGTGCACTTTCACTTGCAGCGTTTGGTTGTGAAACAGAAAAAAAGACTATAAATTCAAACGCAACACAAGAAAATAAAGAAGTACAAATTGATCCAGTAGTTGAAAAACAGATGAAAGAAAATGAGAAAGACGGGAATTTGGTTGGAAACATCTCTAACCAAGGGAAGATGGCAGAGAGTAAAGGTTGGATTTACTATTCTGTAGATGGTGATAAAAATACAGGAGGCATTTATCGTACGAAAGATCAATTTCAGACTTCGGAACGTGTAGTGGAAGGTGTAAATGCTTCTTACATAAATATAAAAAACAAAGCTTTATATTTTATTCATACGGATGAAGATAAGAATGCGGGATTATCTTCTTTAATGAAGTATGATATATCTAATAAAAAGTTAGATACGTTAAAAGCAGATACAAATTATGTTTATATAAAAGATCAAACTTTATTTTATCCGAAAAAATATTCTGAGCATGGTGGTTTTGATATTGTAGGGATTGTAAAAATGGATTTAAAAACGGGACAGGAAGAAGAAGCGGCATTTAAAAATTCTGGTTGGTCTCGAACGATAGATGATAGTATTCTACATTGGAATAAAAATCGTGGAACACAAGTGACAAAAGATAATAAAACTTGGTCAAAAGAAAATTATGCAACAATATCTAGTGCTACGTATAATAATGAAGAATTATATGCTGTTGTCGACTTTTCGTTACCTTTTGAAACAAATGAAGCTGAGCATGGCATATATGAAATAGACGTTCAACAAAATAATGAAAAGTTATTGGTAAAGGATGCCTTGCAGATGAATGTGAAAGGGGATACTTTTTATTATATAAAAAAGGACGGAGTATATAAGAAGAAAATGAATGGTGGAAATGAAAAAGTAATTTATAATAAAGCGGTTGAACCAACTAAATCTTATTTATATTTTGTAGCAGGAGATATGTATCTCTATACGGATAATGGAACTATCATGAATCTAGATACAAAGAAATCAAATGAAGTAAAAGATAAGAAGCTAGCAGATGATGTTATGTTACAGAAAGTATGGAATGCACAGAAGGAACTTACTAATGTTCAAATGGCTGCACTAACAGGAAACCCGAAACGAGTAGGGGATTTTTCATACGGGGAATTAGTGAACCCTATTTATAATAAGAAAGATAATTTAGAGACTACGCTATCTACGTACTTTTCAAAATCATTTATAGCAGAGTATATGAAGAGTAAGTATATTAAAGAGTTAAATGGAAAAATGCACTATGCTATTGGAGACCCAGGATCAAAAGCAGCAACTAAATTTACAAAAATTATTTCTGCCGAGTTAAAGGATGGGAAAATAAAAGCGCAGGTAGAAACGTATAATGATTATGATAATATAACGGAAAAAGTAGAAGTTGAATTGATTTATGAGAATAATCAATGGGTTATTAATAACATGCCACGTTTTGGTTTAAGCTAAAAAAACCACCAAGCATTTTGCTTGGTGGTTTTGTATTAGGATTCTAATTTTTTCGCACGTCTTAATAATAAGAGAAAGACAAGGACGAAGAAACCAAGTATAAGGAAGAATCCATATTGTTTTACATAATCCATTACGTCACTTGCGCTTGTTGGCTTTTCAACGTGAATGCCATCTTTATTAGTAGTGATATGAATATCTTTCATTTTCACTTCATTTGTTTCTTTTTGTAAATCAATCCATTCTATATTTGGGATGCTTTCTAGATCCTTTAGTACTTCTTTTAATGGTTTCACACCTAAGTAAGGATGATAGAATGCACCAATAACTCCATCGGATAATTTGGCAACAGATACAGTATTTTCTTTCATTTTAGCAATAGCGTGTGGTTTATCTTCTTCGATAAATCCAACTGTTTCAGGCATTAATTTCATGCCATGTAAAAATGATGGTGTACTTCTGTATGCTGGAGAGTGCATGGATTTCCAAGTTGTATCACTTAATTGTAGCTGTCCTACATAAGTTGAAAAGTACCTTGATAATATTTCATATCCTTTTTGAGACATCGTGTAATGAGGTGCTTCAAATGCGACAGGATATAGTTTGGCATTTACAAGTTCTTGAATACCATTTTCAATATGATCAGTCGTATACTTTTCTTCAAACTCTTCCCCTTTTTTTACATATGCATTATATGCTTCGATATTAGGGAAGTCATCTTTTGTTTTTGGTTTTTCATGCTTCGGTTGACGAATTGGTTGATCTGTTTTTACGTCCCAAAATTCAAAACCTTCCCCAGTTTCACTATCATAAAATTGATGCGTATAACCATGCATAATAATTGCTACACCATCATCTTGCATAGAGCGTAAAAGATCGACTAGTTCGGGTTTATCTTTTAAATGCAGTGTTTTACCTGTATCAGGATCTTTATATACAGGAATAACAGTGATCATGTAAGGAATCTTTTTCTCTTTTAGTAATTCAGCAATTTCTTTTAATTGATTTATATCTGCGGCCGGATGAACGTCCTCAAGACGCAAATAAGCCTCTACTTTATTTGTCGTTGGCTTTTGTCCAAAGTAAGAAAATAACATTTCACCAACGTAATGAGACATCCAGGCAAAGAGGTGTGGCGTTGCGACGTAATAAGATGTTTCATGCTGAATGATTAGTGGGTTCTTGCTATTTGAGCCTAAAGCGTTAGCAAGAACAGTTCCGTTTGTATCAAAAGATTGAACCAATCGTTCCTCTTCTAAAGTGTTTTTTAGTTTATTACTTGGATATTCGATTTTATTAACTCGTATATCATCAGCCTTTAGGGTAATGAAAGAAAAGCGATTAGATAATTGTTCAACATTTTGTCCTAAAACTAATACTGGACCTGAGAAATTTTCTAGAAGTTGCTTCGTTTCAATAGGAAACTCTTCTTTTTGTTCACCGATATAAACAATATGTGTATAAGAAGATGAATTAGTAATTTCATTAGCCTTTTTTAAACTTTTCGTAGTTATATCATTTGTAAAATGTCCTAATTGGGTATTAAGGATTTGAATATTATTTGTAATTTTATCGTCTTGTGTACTGTATAAAACAAGTACTTTTGGTTTTGATGATGTTTGTGCAGAGGTGTGGATAGGGATAAGTAGTAAAATGCTGAACAAGAGTATTATGCACTTTTTCATTTGGTCTGCTCCTATTCTATATGTAGAGTTCAATTTACAATTATATACAAAAAATACGTTGTAGTCTATGGAAGTTACATTTTTGCACGTATTTACCAGCTGTTTTTTCACAAAATCGGTCTAAAGCATGATGATAATATATATAGTTATTTGCTATGATAAAAGGGTAAGAGAATGATAGAATGTGGGTAATTGTAAAGGGAAGAAGGCTGAAAGGGGACAAATTTCAGCGGAGAAAGAGGTAGTGGTAGTGAAGAAATTCTTTGTAGGATTTTTAGTTGTTCTTGGGGTGTACTTATATTTCCAAGGAAAGTCTGAAGGAATGGGCAAGTTAGTGAATGAGACAAGCTATGTTGACTCAGAAGAAGCAAAACAGATGAAACAAATTATTATAGAGGAAGCAAAGAAAGTCAATCTTCCAGAATGGATACCTCTTACAATTGCTGAACATGAAAGCCGGTTAAATCCAAGAAATGTTGGAGATAACGGAACTTCATTCGGATTGTTTCAATTGCACCGTGGCGGTGGCCTTGCACCAGATCATTTAACTGATGAAGAGTTGAAAGATCCGCGCACAAATGCGCAAATTGCAATGCCGCATTTAATGAAAGGATATAAGCGCGGGGTGCAAAAAGGTTTGACGGATTTTGCATTACTAAAATATGTAGCAAATACATCTGGATGGCCAGGTAATCTGGGTCCAGAGTGGACGGATAATAACATGAAGTATAACATCGGATTAGAAGATGTGTACTATCGAAATAAAGGTGTAATCAAAGAGTAGGTTTTCTATACCTACTCTGTTTTTTTATGAATAATTGCATCTTTTTCGCTCGTGAAGTACTGCGCGAGTTGTATTTTCACGTCTTCTAGTTTTGTGGAAACTTGTGGTATTTTATATCCTACATACAATGGTGAAACGACGAACCTAGGAACAACTTTACAAATGATTTTTCCGTTTAAGTAATAGAAGAATAAGTTATAACTACTACATCCTTTATGGAAATCTGTCAGTATGTAACGTACAGTTTGCTGAATATAATTTGCTAGTTCATCTATGCATCCAATATCTTCAATGATGATATTAAATTCAGTAAAACCGATAATAGGACGATCTGAAATATTGAGTTCAATGCGTTCGTTTTTTTGTACAATGACTCCTCGGAAGTTGTCCTGTTCTACGTTACCGAGATAGTCTACATATTTCATTCCGATAATCTGCATGTGTGCATGATGCAAACTCCCGCCTGAGAATGGACCGTGATTTTTGTATAAAATCACAGATGTGAATTCTTCATTCTTCTGTAAGTCTAACCAATGTTTAATGGAGAAACGAATTAGCGATCTCATATGTTCTTCTGTATATGTCGCAATATGGTCTTCACAATTATCTGTTTCGATTAGCACCGTTTGAAATGTATCTTTTAATGTAGGAAATTTGTTTTTTAACCAAATAATTGAGCCCTCAGTTGCTAAAATATCCGTTAAATTTTCTCTGTCACAAAAAGGACATGCAGCGCTTCTATTCCGAATGCTTTCTGGTTTTTGTTTGCCAATATCGTTTAAAAAGTATAGTTGTTGTGTATCCATTTGTATATATGCCCCTTTAAAATATGTGTAAAAATCCCGCTTAATACATTCGGGAAAAGGAGAAGGAAATCCTTTAAAAGGAATAGGAAAAATAAAAGACAAGATATCCTCATTACAATAGGGTACCTTGTCTTTTATTTTTTCTTTAATAATGTGTATGGATAATATAGAGCGTTTTTATTGTGCTTCTTTTTTCTATTTTTTATTGTGTATAAGGCAATTGCTGTACTTGCGATTACAATAATGGCTTTCTTCATATTCATTTACCCCTTTTTATTGTTGGTTTAATTCTTGGCTAACTGCTTTTGCATCAACTAGAGCGTGTAAAATCATTTTAACCATGTTCATCATATTCCTTCACTCCTTTTATAGTTCATTTAGTTCTTTTACAACTGCTTGTCCGTTCACTAATACCTCAAAGATTGCTTTTACGATTTCTTTCATCATGATCGTTTCCTCCTTTTGTTTGGCTCTCTTGTTTACATCTTTATTGTATAGGGAGGCATCTTTTCGTACTATCGCTTTCCATTACGTGAACATAACAGTTTTGTAAGATTTGATGTCACTTATTGAAATGTTTAGTCTATCTTCATTATTTTCAGAAAAATGACTATTCAAACATGAAATGGGAAAGTATAATAAAGAAGTAAGTATTAAATTCCGTACGAAAGAGGTGAATGAGATGAAACGTTCTTTAGCTGCACGTGCCAAATTTTTAGATTATATCTATTTTTGTCGTGCGATTTTTCATGATGTAGTTGTTAACGGGATACGTCTGTCCTTTTTTAACAATTGCATAGTAGCTATTGAACGATAGAAATCTCTTCACCCATTTTTAATAAACGTGTGAAAAGGGAGCTATTTGGCTTCCTTTTTCTATGCCGAAAACCATGGGGAATGTTTCTTTCCTATGGTTTTTTATATTGAAAGGAGTACGGAAAATGACAATTTGTAGTGTAAATAATGTAACGAAATCTTTTGGTGGAAACATCATATTTGAAAATATATCGCTTGAAATAAAGAATGGTGAACGTGTTGGATTAGTTGGTCGTAACGGTAGTGGGAAGACAACAATCTTTCAGCTTCTAACTGGAATGGAAAGTTTGGATGCAGGGGCCATTCATATGAAGAAAGGTACACGTATTGGTCATGTGGCACAAATTCCGAAATTTGATGAGGGTATGACTGTATATGATGTATTGAGTTCCGCGTTTAAAGCAGAAAAGGAATTAGAAAGAGAAATGCGTACTTTAGAAAAAAATATGGCGGAAGAACTGGAACCGTCTGCTTTACAAAGATTAATGGAGAGGTACGGAGTAATCCAAGAAAAGTTTGCGTTTCTTGGTGGTTATGAAATAGAAGCGAATATGATGAAGGTAGCAAATGGTCTACAGGTGACAGAACTATTTCCTCGGTCATTTCTGGAGTTAAGTGGTGGGGAACAAACAAAGGTAAGCCTTGCATACATGCTATTGCAGAAACCAGATTTACTTCTATTAGATGAACCAACTAATCATTTAGATTTATTCGCCGTAGAATGGTTAGAGCAATTTTTAAAAGAATACAATGGAACAGTTATGGTCATTTCACATGATCGTTATTTCCTTGATGAAGTTGTAACGAAGATTTTTGATTTAGAAGATGGAGAGATTCACGTGTATCATACAAACTATTCTCGGTTTGTTGAAGAAAAGGAAGAAAGATTGCTCCACGAGTTTCAGGCTTATCAAGAACAGCAAAAGAAAATAAAGAAAATGAAAGAAGCAATTAAGCGGCTGCGTGAATGGGCAAATCAGGCGAATCCTCCGAATGAAGGATTGCATAAGAGAGCGAGAAGTATGGAACGTGCACTGGAGCGTATAGAGAAACTAAAGAAACCTATTTTAGAACGAAAACAAATGGGGCTTCAGTTTGAAGGGCAAGAGAGAAGTGGGAAAGATGTTGTTGTAATGAAAAAAGTGAGTAAAGGATTTGCTGACCATCCTTTATTTAACGAAGCGAATTTACATGTTCGTTTTCAAGAGCGTGCGGCTATCGTCGGTCGTAATGGTACAGGAAAGACAACGCTACTAAAGTTATTATTAGAAGAAATAAAACCAGACGCTGGAGAAATTCGGATTGGTAGTAGTGTGAAAATCGGTTATTTATCACAGCATGCGTACGGAAATATGAAGAGTAATGTATTAGAGGCTTTCAGGGAATATGTAGCTGTAACAGAGGGAGAAGCGAGACATATATTAGCTAAGTTTTTATTTTATGGTCCAGCGGTGTTTAAGAAAGTAACGCAACTGAGCGGTGGAGAAAAAATGAGATTAAGACTTGCGCAACTTATGTATCAAGATATCAATTTTTTAATTTTAGATGAGCCGACAAACCATCTCGACATTGAATCAAGGGAAGTTTTAGAGGAAGCTCTTGAGCAATATAATGGAACGATTTTAGCTGTTTCACATGATCGTTATTTTTTAAATAAGTTATTTGAAAAGACGTATTGGATTGATGAGCTTAAATTATTTGAGTTTGCAGGGAACTACGCATGGGCGCGTCAAAAGTGGGAAGAACAGGTTGAGAAACAAGTAATAAAGCAGCAACGCCAAGGAAGAAAAAGTATGGAAACAGCCCCTGTAAAAAAGAAAGAAGCTAGGAATGTTGAGGAGATTGAAACAGAGTTAATACATGTAGAAGAAGATATATATACGCTTGAGTGTAAAATGGAACATGTAATTGATGTTGAAATGCTTGAACAATTGTATGAAGAAAAAACGAAGAAAGAGTTGTTACGAGCGGATTTATATAATGAGTTAGAGAATATTGTGGAGTAAAAAGTAGAAAGCGAATCCCTTCAGCTTTGCTGAAGGGATTCGCTTTTTTGTACTCATATTTTACTTTAAGAGAAAAATAAAAATTGTGTTTCACGTGAAACAGTAAATTTGATACATCTTTGTTCCGTAATTTGCATAGATTGTAAAACATAAATGATATTAGTTTTTTTTGATCGGTTACTTATTTCCCGAGACATAAGTATGTGTAACAGCGAATCAGGATTGAAAATAAAAAAACAGAGTTACAGCTTTACACGCTGAACTCTGTTTTCTTTTTGTGTCGTATCTTCCCTTGTTGAAATGATAATAGCGATCCCGAGCATAATAAAAAAAGCTAAAAAGAGGACGAACTTTGGGAAGAATGGGAATAGTAATAGCGCCCCGACTATCATGATTGTTAATAATACGTAGTGCAGGACGTATTGGAATAGGTTGTCCATGTTTTCGCCCCCTTTTTGGTAATTGGTTATTAGTAGTCTATGTTTCATATGGAACGAATAGAAGTGAATTTTTAATTTTTTAATAAGAAATAAAAGAGAGTGATTGACATGTTTAAAGGAAAGGAATAATCTTGAAATTAATTCATACTATTTTTATAGGAAAAATAAAGATAATTACAGGGAGGAGGCCTATGTTCCTGCATCGATAAAAATTAGGAAGGTAAAGGTGAGAGGGCAATGAAAAATACTTTTAAAGGAGCACTTGCTATATTTCTTAGTGTATCGGTATTACTAGCCGGATGTGGTCAAGAGGAAGCAAGTACAAATGAAGCCGGGAACGTACCAAAAGTAAAAGATGAATTTATTAAAGCAAGCGACAAAGCAAAAAGTCCTACAAAAGTAAAAGAAAGAAAAGATACTTTTGTAGTTGGAATGCCAAGTCCTGGAGGGATATTCCTTCCGCACTTTATGGAGAATGGATGGGATGGTAACATAACGCAAGCTATCTTCGCACCTCTTGTTGGACTCGATAAGGAAGGGAAACCAATTCCCATTTTGGCGAAGAAGTGGGATATTTCGGAGGATCAGCTTACATATACATTCCATTTGAAAGATGATTTAAAGTTTAGTGATGGTTCACCGTTAACTGTAGATGATGTAGCATTTACATTAACGTTATTACATGATCCAACTTATAGTGGTGCGACTGATATAAGCCAAACAGCAATAAAAGGTGGGCAAGCTTATAAAGAAGGAAAGGCAACCTCTATTGAAGGAATTCAAATCATTGATCCGAAAACAATTACGATTACGACTGAAAAGGTAAATGCTCAAACATTATCATTAATCGGTGGAGAAGTTATATCTAAAGCTTATTATGGGAGAGAGTATAAACAAGGACACTTGGAGTACTTAAAAGAGTTATACGGGAAGCCGGTGGGAGCAGGAGCTTATAAATTGGATAAATATATTCCTGGTCAAGAAGTTCGATTTGTAGCAAATGAAAATTATTTTGAAGGAAAACCGAAGATTGAGCACTTTATTTATAAAATTACAAAGGGTGATACGAAGCTACAACAATTTCAAGCAGGAGAAGTAGATTATGATGGTTTTACGACAAACGTGGAGACCATTGAGCAATTAAAAGATTTAGGTTTTGCTAATATTAATGTGTATACAGGAAGCTCTTATGGCTACATTAAAATGAATTATAAGAAGCCATACTTTAAAGATAAACGTGTCCGCCAAGCATTTATTTACGGATTAGAGCGTCAAAAGGTTATTGATACGTATTTCCAAGGTTATGCGTCACTCGTTAATGTACCGATTACGCCAGTTTCGTGGGCGTATACAGAAGAGGGCATTAATAAATATGAGTATAATTTAGAGAAGGCGAAGAAACTACTGGATGAGGCTGGATGGAAGGCAGGTTCAGATGGAATTCGTGAAAAAGATGGACAAAAATTGAAAGTAAGTTATTTTGCTTCATCAGCAAGTAAAATAAATGATGTAATGATTCCTGTGATGAAAGAAGATTATAAAAAGCTTGGTGTGGAGTTTAACCCAGAATATATGGACTTTAATACGATGATTTCAAAAGTGATAAAAGGTGATTATGATTTAGCGATGGTATCTACGCCAATGATTGATGATCCGAGCGGAACGATTGAAGAGTTTGTTTCAACAAGTAAACGAAATTATGATGGATATTATAATCCGAAAGTAGATGAATTAGCTAAGCAAGCATTAGAAACGTTGGATATTGAAAAGCGAAAAGGAATTTATAAAAAGTTATATCAAGAGTTAAGCGAAGACCCGCCTGTAATCTTCTTGAATAATAGCAAAGTGGTGTCTGCACATAATGCACGAATTCAAGGATTACAAGAAGATAACTATAACGGTATTTTGTTAAGCTTACCTAAATTAAAGATAGAATAATAATTTTTAAAAAATTCTCAAAATATTTATTTAGAAAGAATTGACAAAATATAACGGACGATATAAGCTAATAACCATAAAGTCTACCGGAAAGGTCGGAATAGGATTGTTACCCCTCAAAAACATCTATTTTTTTACGATTAAAACCGACTTTTCCGATTGGCTATAAAAAGTTGCTGTGGGAGGCATACATAAGGCAAGCAATTCATAAGGTTTAATTATTAAAAAAGTTAGGGTGGGGACAATGAAGAAAAAGACAAAAAAATGGGCTGGTGTATTTTCAGTATTATTGAGTAGTTCGCTTGTGTTATCTGCTTGTGGGGGACAGGAAGATACGGCTTCTACAGAACCGGTAAAAAAGCAGGATTTAAAAGACGCTAAGATTGAATCAATCCCAGCTACAGATAAAAAGAAAAGTCCAGAGAAAGCAAATCAGCGAAAAGATACTTTTATTACAGCCATTTCTAAGCCAGGTGGAGTTTTTCTTCCGTATTTTCAAGATAATGGTTGGGATGGAAATGTAACATCTGTTATTTTTGCGTCATTAGTAACAACAGACAAACAAAGTAAACCTATTCCGGATCTTGCAGAAAAATGGGATATTTCTGCTGATCAGTTAACATATACATTCCATTTACGTAAAAATCTAAAATTTAGTGATGGTTCGCCTTTAACGGCGGAGGACGTAGCATTTACATTAACACTACTTCATGATAAAGCGTATGAAGGTGGAATGGATATTGCTCAGTATGCTGTTAAAGGTGGAAAAGAATATAAAGAAGGAAAAGCAACTTCTATTGAAGGAATTCAAGTTGTTGATCCACAGACAATTAAAATTACAACTGAAAAAGTTAATTCACAGGCGCTAACTAATTTAGGTGGCCCAGTACTATCAAAAGCTTATTATGGAAAAGATTATAAACAAAATACAAGTTTAGACTATTTAAAAGCATTATATGGGCAACCAATTGCAGCAGGTCCATATAAATTTGAAAAATATGTTCCAGGTCAAGAAGTACGCTTCGTTGCTAACGAAAATTATTATGCAGGTAAACCAAAAATTAAAAACTTTATTTATAAAATTACATCAGGTGATACTGGATTCCAATTATTCCAAACAGGTGAACTGGACTATAGTGGATTTAGAGCAAATCCTGAGAATATAGACCAATTAAAAGGATTAGAATTTGCAAATATTAATCTTGAATCATCAAGTGATATTGCTTATATCTATGTAAATAATAAGAAATCGTATTTGAAGGATAAGAAGGTACGTCAAGCACTTACTTATGGATTAGACCGTAAGAAGTATGTGGATACAGCTTTACAAGGATATGGATCTGTTGCTAACGTACCAATTGCGCCAGTTTCATGGGCATATACAGAAGAAGGTATTAATAAATATCCACATGACGTAGAAAAGGCTAAAAAATTATTGGATGAGGCTGGCTGGAAAGTAGGTTCTGACGGGGTTCGTGAAAAAGATGGTCAAAAACTAAAATTAACATATTACGCATCAAATACAGGTAAGACAAATGATATCTTTATTCCAATTGCAAAAGAAAGTTACAAAGAAATCGGTGTTGAATTAAATCCAGAGTTGATGGACTTTAATACGATGCTTTCAAAAGTAGGAAAAGGTGACTACGATTTAGCGGCAGTTTCAACACCAGGAATTAGTGATCCAAGTGAAGTTGTAAGTGATTACTTATCAACTAATCCAAAAAGTGATACGGGTTATAATAACCCGAAAGTAGATGACTTGATTGTAAAAGGTATAGGGACGACAGATATTGAAAAACGTAAAGCAATTTATAAAGAACTGTATAAAGAGTTAAGTGATGATCCACCAGTTATTTTATTAAACTATCGTAAACTACTTTATGCTCATAATGCACGTATAAAAGGAATTGATCCAGAAAAGTACGATAGCATTAGTTCCAACTTACCAGTGTTATCTATTGAACAATAAGGGTTGACCTAAATAATAGAAGGCGTTTTTTCATACAGCAATGGAATAGTAGCTGTTTTGAAAAAATGTTCTTCTATTTTTAAGTAAATAGGATTGGGGAGACAAAAGGTGAAAACATATATCGTTCGTAGGTTCCTTCAAATGATCCCTACATTGTTTGGTACATCTATTATTATTTTTTTCTTATTTGCACTTTTGCCGGGGGATTATATTGATTCAAATCCAAAGTTAACACCAGAGAGAGCTCAAGAGTTAAGGGAATTGTATGGCTTAAACAAACCAATTATTGAAAGATATTTTCAATGGTTAGTGAATGCTTTGCATGGTGATTTTGGATTTTCTCTACAGTATCAAGAACCTGTAACCTCATTACTTAATAAATTTATTTGGAATACATTTATCGTTGCTGTTGCAGCTTTATTTTTCACTTGGATTATTGCTCTTATTATTGGGGTTATTTCTGCAACAAAGCAGCACTCTTGGTTTGATAGATTGGTAACAATCGGTGTCTTTGCAGCAATGTCATTTCCATCCTTCTTTATCGGATTATTTTTAATTAAATTATTAGCAGTTGATTTAAAGTTATTACCTATTGGTGGCATGATTGATATTGGGAGTAACTCAACAGGAATAGCATACATATTAGAAGTATTACGTCATATGATTCTACCTGTATTTATTTTAACGCTTCTTGGTGTAGGATCATTAACACGATATTTTAGAACAAGCATGTTGGATGTTGTTAGGCAAGATTATATTCGTACTGCTCGTGCAAAAGGTTTAAAAGAAAGAACCGTTATTTATAAACATGCATTGAAAAATGCAATTTTGCCAGCAATTACATTACTTGCTTTTGAATTACCTGGTTTATTTTCAGGAGCGATTATTATTGAACAGATTTTTAATTGGCCAGGGATTGGGAGTATTCAATTAGAAGCATTAAACTTCCGTGATTATACGGTATTAATGGCCTTTACAATGTTTCTTTCTTGTTTAACAATTATGGCTAATTTCTTAGCTGATATTGTATATGCGTTTGTTGATCCAAGAATTCGATTGAAGTAAGGGGGGAAAGATATGGAGACTATTACACCAATAATAGAGAAAAAGAAAGAACGAAAAAAGAGAAATGAATCATCACCATGGCGCCAAGCGTATAAAAAAATTAAGAAAAATAAGATGGCACTGTGTGGCTTATACGTTTTAATATTTATGTTTTTATTTAGTTTTATCGGTCCAATCTTTTCGCCGTATGCTGATGGGAAAGTACAAGTAACACAAATTAATAAACCACCCAGCCTGTCACACTGGCTTGGAACAGACCAGTTGGGACGGGATATTTTAACTAGACTTATGCAAGCAGGGCGTATTTCATTAACAATTGGTTTAGCGTCGATGCTATTATCCGTTATACTAGGAGCTTTATTAGGAGCAATTGCTGGTTTTTATCGAGGGGTTGTAGATCATTTAATTATGCGTGTTGCGGATGTGTTAATGTCCATTCCGGGATTACCGCTACTTATTATAATGGGAGCAATTTTATCAGAATGGAAATTACCATCGGAATACCGTTTATATGTTGTAATGATTATTTTAAGTTTAGTAGGATGGCCAGGACTTGCCCGGCTTGTGAGAGGACAAATTTTAACATTGCGGGAGCAAGCCTTTATGCAAGCAGCAGATGTATTAGGATTAAAGGATTCTCGGAAAATTATTCATCATTTAATTCCTAACGTCTTTCCGTTGCTTATTGTTGTAGCAACTTTGGGTGTTGCAGGTTCAATTTTGAGTGAATCCGCACTAAGTTACTTAGGTCTCGGAGTCGTCCCACCTACACCGTCATGGGGGAATATGATTAGCGCAGCTAACTCGTTAATTGATTTCCAAAAGCGTCCGTGGTTATGGATTCCGCCTGGTTTTGCAATTTTTATAACAGTTGTATCCATTAATTTACTTGGTGATGCACTTCGTGATGCGTTAGATCCAAAGATGAGACGGTAGGTGAGAAGGTATGAGTAAAGCGGTAGTAGAGCTGAAAGACTTACAAACACACTTTCAGACAGAAGAAGGAACAGTAAAGGCTGTGAATCATGTTAGTTTTACAGTTCGAGAAGGTGAAACTGTTTGTGTTGTAGGTGAATCAGGTTGCGGGAAAAGTGTAACAGCTTTATCTATTATGGGACTTATTGCTGAATCAGGCAGTGTAGTAGGTGGGGATATTTTATATGAAGGAAAAAGTCTTTTAGGAATGAAAGAGAAAGAGCTTCGTAGTTTACGAGGAAATGATATTGCGATGATTTTTCAAGAACCGATGACATCGCTAAATCCTGTTTTCACTGTAGGGGAACAAATTGTAGAGACGTTAAGAGAGCATGAACTGCTTAGCAAAAATGAAGCATATAAAAAGGCAATTGAGTTAATTCGTAAGGTCGGCATAGCTCGTGCGGATGAAATCGTCCATTCTTATCCGCACGAACTGAGTGGTGGCATGTTACAACGTATTATGATTGCTGTTGCACTTAGTTGTAATCCTAAGTTATTAATTGCTGATGAACCGACAACGGCTCTTGATGTTACGATTCAAGCTCAAATATTGGACTTATTAAGACAAGTAAAAGAGGAATTTAAAACATCAATTTTATTAATTACACATGATTTAGGCGTTGTAGCAGAAATGGCTGATTACGTTGTCGTTATGTATGGTGGGAAAGTAATTGAAGAAGCACCAGTACTAGAGATATTCCAAAATCCGAAACACCCGTATACGAAAGGCTTGTTGAAATCAAAACCAGTGATGGGAAAACGAATAGATAAACTATATTCTATTCCAGGGCAAGTTCCTAATTTAGTTGGTTTGGATGAATTTTGCTACTTTAGCGGTCGTTGTGAGCATTGTATGGAAATATGTAAAGAAGAAGCGCCAAATCTGAATGTACATGATGAAAATCATAAAGTAGCTTGCTGGTTATATGAGGAGCGTGCGGAACAATGAGTGAACCATTATTAGAAGTAAAAAACTTAAAAACATATTTTCCGATTAAAGGCGGCATATTTAGTAGAACAGTTGGACATGTAAAAGCAGTTGATGGAGTAAGTTTTACTATTAATAAAGGGGAAGTGTTCGGTCTCGTTGGTGAATCAGGAAGCGGAAAAACGACGATAGGAAAAACAATTTTACGTCTCGTTCAAAAAACGGAGGGAGAAGTGAAGTTTAAAGGACACGATGTTCATTCTCTATCAAAAGAGGAATTGAGAAAACATCGTCCTAATATGCAGCTTGTGTTTCAAGATCCATTTAGCTCATTAAATCCGAGAATGAGAATTGGAGAAGCACTTGGCGAGCCGATGTTGGCTCACGGACTAGCGACGAAAGAAAATGTTCGTGAAAAAGTGACAGAAGTATTAGAGTTATGTGGTTTAGCCCCATATCATATTGACCGGTACCCTCATGAGTTTTCTGGTGGACAACGTCAGCGTATCGTTATCGCAAGAGCAATGGTATTAAATCCAGAATTTATTGTAGCTGACGAACCTGTGGCAGCACTAGATGTATCTATTCAAGCACAGATCATTAATTTATTTAGTGAGTTACAGGAGAAAAAGGGACTATCTTATTTGTTCATTTCACATGATTTAAGCGTAGTAGAGCACTTATGTACGAAAATTGGAATTATGTATTTAGGAACGATTGTGGAAACAGCGCCGCGTGATGAGTTATTTACGAACCCACTGCATCCGTATACAAAAGCATTGTTATCAGCTGTGCCAATACCAGATCCAACAGTGAAGCGAGAGCGGATTATACTAGAGGGTGATATTCCAAGTCCAGCAAATCCACCTTCGGGTTGTCGCTTTCATACACGTTGCCCGTTTGCAACAGATATTTGTAAACAAACGGTACCAGAATTCCGTAATGTTGGTGAAGAGCATTTTGTTGCTTGTCATCATGTATAAAAGAAAAGGACCCTTTCAAATTGAAAGAGTCCTTTTTTTATTTACTAGATGAAGTTTGTTTCAATACAAATTTCTCGATTGCGTGAGCAACCCCATGCTCATTATTTGTTAATGTTACGACATCACATAGTTTTTTTACATCTTCTTCAGCATTTCCCATTGCAACTGATAAGCCAGCTACTTGTAACATTGGCACATCATTAAAGTTGTCCCCGATTGCAATAGTATCTTCAATTGGTATATTGAAATACGCTGCCATTTCTTGTAGGCCGTTCCCTTTATGACCGTGCTTATCCATAATTTCTACATTAGTAGGAGCTGATGCGGTAACTGAAATGTCAGTGTCTTCTTGTAACATGCTTAATAGCTGTGCACGATGCGCTGCATTAAATGTCAAAATGAAGAATTTAGATATTTCTAATTCTGGATTATTTACGACATCTTCGATTTTTTGAAAATCAGTAATTAAGTTTGATTTCTTTTGTTTTTCTGTAATTCTTTCAAGTTCTTCAAGTGTAACATCTAGTGCATGCTTGTTTTCTTCGAACGCTTGCATGACTTGATCTTGCCATGTATATGGAGAATAAACTCCTTTATTCGTATATAGCTTATAAGGAAAACCTTCAGATTCTAGTAATTTTGCAAGCTTGTATACTTTATCATTTTGTAAACAACGCGAGTTAATTACTTTTCCATCCACATAAACAATTGCCCCATTGCTCGCCCCAACTGGAAGAGATAGTTTATATTCTTCCAATAATTTCAAAGCATCCTCTTTTGCACGACCAGAACAAATCATGACTATATGACCAGCCTCTTTTGCAGTTTGGATAGCTTGTAAGTTCTCTTTGGAGATTTCAAGATTAGATGATAGTAGCGTACCATCCATATCTAATGCGATTAATTTCAAAATGACCACCTCTTTGCTTTTATTATACATAGTTATATAGAGGAAACATATAAACTTATCTTGGAAAGATTGTATTTTATCTCGCGTGAACCGTCAGTAAAAATTTGATAGGCGCCATCTTATTACTTTGAATATGCACTTTAATTTGTAACAAAAATAGAGGTAGGTATGAGGGGGTTTCGTTATATGACTGTAATATTACAATAACATTACAAACGTCAACTTAGGAGAAAGTGCATTAAAACAGGTTTTTTAAGGGTGTTTACAAAAAAACGTAAAAAAAGTGTAATAAAATTTACGTAATTATATTGCAACGTAACAATAGTTATGTTACATTAATGTTACAAACGTTACGTTAATAACTTTAATGTAACGCTAACATAAAAACTATGAAATAAACATTTCTTAGAAATTACATAATAGATAACTTATTAAAAAGGAGGATACATAAAATGAAAGAGCAAGTATTACAAGTAACAAAAGGTGACTTCGTAGGATCAGCAAGTGGAGCAGTAGTATTAACGGCATTAATCGTATTTCTATCAAGCGTATTAGTATAATAGAAGCTTTGTAACAAAAAACAAATGAAGGGAGAATGAAAGATATGAAAGAGCAAGTATTACAAGTAACAAAAGGTGACTTCGTAGGATCAGCAAGTGGAGCAGTAGTATTAACGGCATTAATCGTATTTCTATCAAGCGTATTAGTATAATAAAAGTTTTGTAACAAAAGAAAATAGAAGGGAGAATGAAAGATATGAAAGAGCAAGTATTACAAGTAACAAAAGGTGACTTCGTAGGATCAGCGAGTGGGGCGGTAGTATTAACAGCATTAATCGTATTTCTATCAAGCGTATTAGTATAATAAAAGTTTTGTAATAAAAGAAAAAGAGAGGAGAATGCAAAATGAAAGAGCAAGTATTACAAGTAACAAAAGGTGACTTCGTAGGATCAGCAAGTGGAGCAGTAGTATTAACGGCATTAATCGTATTTCTATCAAGTGTATTAGTATAATAGAAGTTTTAAATCTTACAAAATGAAAGGAGAATGAGGAATATGAACAGTGAACAAGTGTTACAAGTAACAAAAACAGATTTATTAGGATCATTAGGTGGAGCGGTAGTATTAACATCATTTATTTTATTCCTTGCAAATGTATTAGTATGAGACATATAAATACAATCATTCAAAAAAAATAAAGACTCTAGCATATTAGTAAGTAGTTAATATGTTGGGGTCTTTTTTGTTTTCCTCTCATATATATCTTCAAGTATTAATATTCCCTCCGTCATGTAAAGAGAAAAAAGTCGAATTTTATATGTAAGAAAAAAAGAGGAATTTGACAGAAAAGATAGAAAATTTTAAAGGTCAGAATTTGTTAGCTTGCTAACTAATTTCTATTAATTGATGTTGGAAGCGTTTTCGGTTGGTTTTAAGTATGGACCATTTAATCTATTTACAGGGGGATGAGGATTTTATGAAACAAAAATCTATGGATACGCTAGCTGCACAAATGGAGGACTTTTTTCCGGTACGTGATGTAGATCATTTGGAATTTTACGTAGGAAATGCAAAGCAATCAAGTTATTACCTTGCGAGAGCATTCGGTTTCAAAATTGTGGCTTACTCTGGATTAGAAACTGGTAACCGTGAAAAGGTATCTTATGTTCTTGTGCAAAAAAATATGCGTTTTGTTGTGTCTGGAGCTTTAAGTAGCGATAATCGTATCGCAGAATTTGTAAAGACACATGGTGATGGTGTAAAAGATGTTGCTTTACTTGTTGACGATGTTGACAAAGCATACTCGGAAGCTGTGAAACGTGGTGCCGTCGCGATTGCTCCACCTGTGGAATTAACAGACGAGAACGGTACATTGAAAAAAGCAGTTATTGGTACGTATGGTGATACAATTCACACGCTTGTAGAGCGTAAAAATTATAAAGGAACATTTATGCCAGGATTCCAACAGGTGGAGTTTAATATTCCATTTGAAGAGTCAGGTTTAATTGCTGTAGACCACGTAGTTGGTAATGTTGAGAAAATGGAAGAATGGGTTAGCTATTATGAGAATGTTATGGGCTTTAAACAAATGATTCATTTTGATGATGACGATATTAGTACAGAGTATTCAGCATTAATGTCGAAAGTTATGACAAATGGAAGTCGTATTAAGTTCCCTATTAACGAGCCAGCGGATGGAAAGAGAAAATCGCAAATTCAAGAATATCTAGAATTCTATAATGGAGCAGGTGTACAACATCTTGCTTTATTAACAAGCGATATCGTTAAAACAGTAGAAGCGCTTCGTGAAAATGGCGTGGAGTTTTTAGATACACCTGATACTTATTATGATGAGTTAAGTGCGCGAGTTGGGAAGATTGATGAAGAAATTGATAGGTTAAAAGAATTAAAGATTTTAGTAGATCGCGATGAGGAAGGATACTTACTACAAATCTTTACGAAACCAATTGTAGATCGTCCAACTTTATTTATTGAAATTATTCAACGTAAAGGTTCTCGCGGATTTGGAGAAGGGAACTTTAAAGCATTATTTGAATCAATTGAAAGAGAACAGGAACGTCGCGGAAACTTATAAGATTTGTATCCACCAGCAAAAGTCTCTTTGCTGGTGGAAATTTCATTTTTATAGGGAGGAATCATGATGAAATTTGTTACATTTCGTCTTCCTTCGAAAGAAATGCGAGCTGGATGGCTTGAAGGTGACAAAGTAATTGATATGAATCTTGCTAGCGATGGAAAATTACCTTCTTCTATGTTCGCCTTTTTAGAGAAAGCGGATGAGTATGTAGAAGTATTGCGTAATATGGAGAATCCGGAAAAGGGTATATATTCCTTAGAGGAAGTGCAATTAGCGGCGGCAATTCCTAATCCGAGTAGTATTCGGGATTTTTACGCGTTTGAACAGCATGTAAAAACGGCCCGCGGCCGGAGAGGGCTAGAGGTTGTACCTGAATGGTACGATATCCCGGTTTTTTATTTTACGAACCATCGTGCTGTAATTGGTCCGGATGATTTTGTAATTGGTCCGAAGAAATCTAAAAAGCTTGATTATGAGTTAGAGATTGCTTGCGTAATTGGGAAAGAAGGAAGAAATATTTCTCGTGAGCAAGCAGAGGAATACATTTTTGGTTATTGTATTATGAACGACTGGAGTGCAAGGGACTTACAAGCAACAGAAATGAAGGTAGGACTTGGTCCAGCAAAAGGAAAAGATTTTGCAACTTCATTAGGAGCGCACCTTGTTACGAAAGAGGAATTGGATGTTTATCGTAACGGTGACCGTTATGAGTTAGAGATGACTGCTCATGTAAATGGAAAGCTATTATCAAAGGGGAACTTCCAAGATATTTACTATACATTTGCTGAAATGATTGAACGTGCTTCGGAAGACGTTACGTTATATCCAGGCGATGTGATTGGTTCTGGGACAGTAGGAACAGGTTGTGTTTTAGAACTGGGTACGGAAGAGTGGCTGCAAAATGGGGATGTTGTAGAACTTACGATTACTGGTTTAGGTACGTTACGTAATACGGTCAAAAAAGAAATGGAAGCAGGTGATGGGCATGTTTTATCGTCACATGGGGGAGCTACCTCATAAACGACATGTACAATTCCGTAAAAAAGATGGGTCGCTTTATCGCGAACAGGTAATGGGAACAAAAGGTTTTTCTGGTACGCAATCTATTTTGTACCATCATTATATGCCAACGGAAGTAGGTCATGCGGCATTATCTCATTCTTGTCAGTTGCAGTATGAAGAAGATGTAGCTCTTGCTCATCGTCATTTTCGCACGAAAGAAAATAAAAAAACTGGCGATGCAGTAAGCGGAAGGAATTTTATGCTTGGGAATGAGGATGTATTAATTGGAGTAGTGGCACCGACAGAAAAAATGGACTATTTCTACCGTAATGGTGATGGTGATGAAATGTTATTTGTTCATTACGGAACAGGGAAAATTGAAACGATGTTTGGAACGATTCACTATCGAAAAGGTGATTATGTAACAATCCCAATTGGAACGATTTATCGTGTTATTCCAGATGAAGGAGAGACTAAGTTTCTTGTTGTAGAGGCAAATAGTCAAATCACAACGCCGCGTCGCTATCGGAATGAATATGGACAATTGTTAGAGCATAGTCCGTTTTGTGAGAGAGATATTCGTGGTCCTGAAAAATTAGAGACGTATGATGAAAAAGGTGAGTTTGTCGTAATGACAAAGTCGCGAGGGTATATGCATAAACATATTTTAGGGCACCATCCGTTAGATGTTGTTGGTTGGGATGGCTATTTATATCCGTGGGTCTTTAATGTAGAGGACTTTGAACCAATCACAGGTCGTATTCATCAGCCACCTCCAGTACATCAAACGTTCGAAGGTCACAATTTCGTTATTTGTTCTTTCGTACCACGTTTATACGACTATCATCCAGAATCTATTCCGGCACCATATTATCATAGTAACGTGAATAGTGATGAAGTACTGTACTATGTAGAAGGAAACTTCATGAGCCGGAAAGGTGTGGAAGAAGGTTCTATTACACTTCATCCGAGCGGAATTCCTCATGGGCCGCATCCTGGGAAAACAGAGGGAAGTATAGGGAAGAAAGAAACACTTGAACTAGCTGTTATGATAGACACGTTCCGTCCGCTTCGTATTGTAAAGCAAGCACATGAAACAGAAGATGAAAAATATATGTATAGCTGGATTGAAGAAGATTCACATACTGTGAAATAGGTAAAAAGAGGCATGCTCACTTAGTGAGCATGCCTCTTTTGTGGAATCGACATGTATAATAATACCAAAAAAATTATAGAAAGATATATAGAAAGAATGATAAAGATATTGTATGTTCTGAAAGATTTCTACTTATTTCGACAAAAGTATTGACTGGGGAAAGTGCAATGAGTAAAATGAAAAAGCGAATTAAAAATTTTCAGAAAATTTAAAACTTGGAGGAGCATGCTATGAAGCAAATTTTTCAAAAGAAGCCTATTGCAAAGCTAATGCAAGAGAGTAAGCAAAAGACGTTAGCAAGAACATTGGGTGCATTGGATTTAACTATGCTTGGAATCGGGGCAATTGTTGGAACAGGTATTTTTGTTCTAACGGGCGTGGTAGCAGCAAAACATTCTGGACCAGCTATTATATTATCATTTGCAATAGCCGCGTTAGCCTGTGCCTTTGCTGCATTTTGTTATGCTGAATTCGCTTCTTCAGTTCCTGTCTCAGGCAGTGTGTATACGTACACATATGCGACGATGGGAGAGGTATTCGCATTTTTAATTGGATGGGACTTAATGCTTGAGTATTTACTCGCTACATCTGCTGTAGCAAACGGTTGGTCCGCTTATTTTCAATCTTTATTAAAGGGATTTGGGATCCATATTCCTACCATTCTCTCCTCGGCCCCTGGTACAGGAAAGGGTGGAATAATTGATTTGCCTGCGGTTCTAATTATTTTAGTGATGACAGTTCTTTTATCTAGAGGTGTTCGTGAAAGTGCACGAATAAATAACATTATGGTGTTTATTAAATTAGCGGTTGTTCTCATATTTATCTTTGCTGGTTTTAATTATGTAAAACCTGAAAATTGGACACCTTTTATGCCGTTTGGCTTAGATGGTGTAATGGCTGGAGCTGCTACAGTGTTTTTTGCATTCATAGGGTTTGATGCAGTTTCAACGGCAGCAGAAGAAGTGAAACGTCCACAACGTGATTTACCAATTGGCATTATTGCATCTTTATTAATTTGTACGGTTCTTTATATTGTTGTTTCACTTATTTTGACAGGAATTGTTCCATACGGACAGTTAAATATATCAGATCCAGTTGCTTTTGCACTTCAATTTATCGGACAAGATAGTTTAGCGGGAGTAATTTCAGTAGGAGCAATTACAGGAATCACAACAGTAATGTTAGTTATGATGTATGGGCAAGTACGTGTTTCGTATGCAATGAGTAGAGATGGATTATTGCCGAAGCGCCTTGCTAAAGTCCATCCAAAATTTAAAACACCATTTTTAAATACATGGACAACAGGAATTATTGCAGCACTTATTTCAGGATTAATAGATTTAAATGTGTTAGCGCATCTTGTAAATATGGGGACTTTATCAGCCTTTGCACTTGTAGCTGTTGCTGTTATTGTAATGAGAAGAACTCATCCGGATTTACCAAGAGCGTTTAAGGCACCGCTTGTACCATTTTTACCAGCATTAACGGTGATTTTTTGTTTATATTTAATGCTTCAGTTATCCGGAACTGCTTGGATTAGTTTTGGGGTATGGATGGTTATCGGTATTGTGGTTTACTTCTTATATAGCCGAAAACATAGTGCTTTAAATAATAGTAAAGACGAAGAAGATGCAGCAAATTTATAAGTTAAAAAATCCATTCTAATTCTGTTAGGATGGATTTTTTATTCTGAAAATTTACATTTTTCTGATTGTGTATATAATATAATTGTTGGGGAACTGAGGGGGGAATGTATGAAAAATACGTGGCGTGAGTTAAGGGAGATGGACCGAAACATATGGATTCGGTTTATTGGCGAAACGTTAAATGGAATTGCAATGATGATGTTGATGCCTTTTTTTGCCCTATATTTAAAAGATAAGGTGGATTCGTTATTGGAAGTAGGGGTTATTATGGCACTTTCTCCGATTGCCGCAAGTTTCGGTTCTCTTCTTGGTGGGAGGATTGCTGATATATATGGAAGAAAGCCAATAATGATTTTTTCAATGGTGAGTAATGCTTTGTTCATGCTAGGTTTTTTATTTATAGAAGGATTTATTCCTTATGCTATTTTATCTATTTTTTTAGGGCTCAGTAATTCATTATTCCATCCCGCTGCATCAGCAATGGTTGCGGATGTAACAGCACCTGAAAAAAGAACAGAAGCATATGGTTTATTACGAATGGGGCACAATATAGGTGCTGCAATTGGCCCGATAATGGGTGCTTCAGTAGTTATGTTGTCGAAGAACCTTGTGTTTATTATTGCCTCGTCTACGATGTTATTTTATGCATTACTTGTATTCATTCTTATTCAAGAGACAATGCCAAAGAGTGCGAATAAAGGAGAAAATAAAGAAAAGGAATCAGAGGCGGTTTGGAAAATTGTAATGAGAGATAAGGCACTAATGATTTATTTGTTAGCAGGTATCATTATTTCGATGGGATTTTCTCAAACAGAGGGCATGTTGCCGCTGCACTTTGATAATGAAATGAAAGGCATTTTTGGAACTAACAATCCATATCCATATTTAATGGCTTTAAATGGACTATTAGTTGTGTTGTTCCAATTTCAAATTTCAAAATGGGCCACAGATAAACCTGTCGGAAAGACGATGTTATATGGTGCATGTTTGTTCGGAGTTGGTTTGTTCTTTATAGGATGGTTACCGAAGTGGTTTGGAGAATTTGATGCAAATGCTACGATTATTTTAATAACGTTGCTGTTCGTTTATGCTATATATACGTTAGGTGAGATGATTATGTCGCCTGTACAGATGACGTTTGTAGCGAATTTGGCCCCTGAGCACTTGAGAGGGACTTATATGGGAGCTGCCAGTTTGCAGTGGATTACAGGAGGCGTATTCGGTCCACTTCTGGGCGGTTTTTTATTGGATCGATTACTTGGCCACTTTCTATTTACAATTTTAGCTGTAGGATGTGTAGTTGCAGGTATTGTATATGTTTCTTTAGATCGTCTCGTTGAGCAAAGGCAAAAAGGCACACTGACCAAACAATCTTCTTAATGAGTAGATGACATACACAAAAAGGGGATTTCTACATATTTTAGGTACATAACTAGATTGGATTACAATTTTATCCCGCTATTTGTGGGCAGTAAGACTTCCACCTCAAAATTCGGCGGGAGATAACTGCCCGATTGGTGCGGGCTGATAATTAGTGGGGATGGCCCCTCGTTAATTAAATTTTCCCTGTATTTTAGAATTTAATTTTGTATATTTATGAAGAAAGTTAAGTAGAAAAAGTATAGAAAACCAATAAGTGGTGTCATTTAATTATTTGTGGAAGTTGCATTTTATTTCAAATAGGAACTACCTATTTTTATAAAAAGTGCTAAAATAGAAAAATGAAAACAATTGGTTAGGGTGATTTCAGTGACAAAAATTAAATTAGGTTTATTATATGGTGGAAAATCAGCTGAGCATCAAGTTTCGCTACAAACGGCTCTTGCTGCTATTAAAGCATTAAATCAAGATAAATTCGAGATTCATCCAATTTATATTACAGAACAAGGTCAATGGGTGCGCGGTGAGCGTATTGAAGGTGAAGTAACAGATGTTGAAGTTCTAAAAATGAGCGGCGCAGAAAATGCGATTTCTCCGTTATCATTAAGCACAGAAATCATTCCATCTGCAGCTTCTGAGGAAAATGCTATCGACGTTATTTTCCCATTATTACATGGACCAAATGGTGAAGATGGAACGGTTCAAGGATTATTAGAATTAATGAACATTCCTTATGTAGGAAATGGTGTTCTAGCATCTGCTGCTGGTATGGATAAAGTTGTTATGAAAAACATCTTCGCAGAAGCTGGATTGAAACAAGCGAAGTATGCATCGTTTATTCGTAGTGCATGGGAAAAAGATTATGAAACAGCATATGAAAAAGTAGAAGAAGTTTTAGGATATCCTTGCTTCGTAAAACCAGCAAACCTTGGTTCAAGTGTTGGCATTAATAAGTGTAAAAATCGTGAAGAGCTTGAGAATGCATTTGAAGAGGCGTTCCAATTTGACCGCAAAATTATTGTAGAAGAAAATATTGTTGGACGTGAAGTAGAAGTTGGTGTATTAGGTAATGATGAACCGAAATGTTCAGTTGTAGGTGAAATTGTACCGAAAAAGGACTTCTATGATTATAAGTCGAAATATATCGATGGCGATACAGCATTAATTATTCCGGCTGAAATGACAGAAGAAGAGTCTAATGTCATTAAGCGAGATGCAATTATTGCATTCCAATCGTTAGATAGTGCTGGCTTAACAAGAGCGGATTTCTTCTTAACGAAAGATGGAGAAGTATATATTAACGAAGTGAATACGATGCCAGGGTTTACGCCGTTTAGTATGTTCCCTCTACTATGGCAACATACTGGATTACCGTATCCGGAATTAATTGAAGAGCTAATTCGTTTAGCGATTGAGCGTCACGAAGAAAAACAAAAAATTAAATATACAATCTAACAAAAAAGGAGGAAGCACTATTCGCAGGAATAGTGCTTCCTCTATGTAAGGAGTGTTCTCATGATAAATCGAACGTTAAAACAAGTAGAACAGATGGTAAATGGTACGGGATTAGCAGAGCAATATGAGGGAATTACTATACAAGGAGTGTCTATTGATACGAGAAAAATCGAAAAAGGCAACCTATATGTTCCGATTCAAGGTGAACGTTTCGATGGACATGCTTTTGTAGATAAAGCCGTTGAAAATGGAGCTGTGGCGACATTATGGATGAAAGATGTAGCAAATCCACCTGAGAATCTTCCCGTTATTTTTGTGGAAGACACGTTATCAGCATTACAAATGTTAGCGAAAAACTATCGCAATCAATTGGATGTGAAAGTTATTGGTGTGACAGGGAGTAACGGTAAAACATCTACAAAAGATATTGTAACAAGTCTTCTTGCGACTAAATTCAAAGTTCAAAAAACAGAAGGAAACTTTAATAACCATATTGGGTTACCTCTTACTATTTTAAACTTAGAAGAAAATACAGAAGTAGCTGTATTAGAGATGGGTATGTCAAGCCGAGGGGAAATTGAATTCTTATCTAAGTTGGCACGTCCAAATGCAGCTATCATTACGAACATCGGTGAGGCACATTTAATGGACTTAGGCTCTCGTGAAGCAATTGCTGAAGCGAAATTAGAAATTGTGACAGGATTACAAGAAGGTGGAGTATTCGTATATAACGGAGATGAGCCATTATTAACAAATCGTGTTCCTAAAATGAATTTAATAGCTGAAACAGTTACGTTTGGTGATGCTAGAGCAAATGATTATTATCCAACGACTGTAGCATTACAGGCGACTGGGACACATTTTAAAATGAATAGAGATGAAAATATTTCATTCTACTTACCAGTATTAGGAAAACACAATGTGTACAATACGCTTGCTTCAATGGCAATTGCAAAACATTTTGGTGTAACATGGGAAGAAATGAAACAAGGTTTAGTAACACTTCAAATGACGGGCATGCGTATGGAAATTGTAAAAACGGATAGTGGATTAACAATTATCAATGATGCTTATAATGCAAGTCCGACAGCTATGGAAGCAGCATTCCACTTAATGAACGGTTTAGATGGATTTGCTAAGAAGATCGTTGTACTCGGTGATATGTTAGAGCTTGGAAATCAAGAAGTACAGTTTCATTATGAAGTCGGTAAATTAATCGATCCAGCAAAAATTGCATATGTGTTCACATATGGTAAATTAGGGGCTCAAATTGCTGAAGGAGCGAAAATTAATTTCCCTATTGAGCGTGTAAAAGCGTATGATAATAAAGAAGAGCTAGTAAAAGAGTTACAAGCAGTAGTTGATGTGAAAGATGTTGTATTAATAAAAGCATCTCGCGGCATGAAATTGGAAGAAGTAATTACGATGTTGAAATAATTGGTGTATATAAATAGGGATGATAGATGCGAAAATAGAAGAAACTTATAATAAGCGCTTACAGTAAATATAAAAAAAATAAAAGTGAAGAAAAAAACTCTGAATATGAAAATAAGGTAACAGTTGGGTTTGCTTTTTGCACATACAAAACTTATAATTGATAAAGTGTAATAACGTTTAGAAGTATTTTCGCGAAGAATATACGCCCGTTTATATACGTGAGCATTCAGGAAAAGGGCTTTTCCGCAAATTCGGAAAACGCCTTTTTTTAAATGATAAGTATAGGATAGAAAAGGAGAAGTAACATTGACAACATTTCGAGAATTAGGATTAAGTGAGTCTTTACTACAATCTGTTGAAAGTATGGGCTTTGAAGAGGCTACGCCGATTCAAGCTGAAACAATTCCACATGCATTGCAAGGTAAGGATATTATTGGGCAAGCGCAAACAGGTACAGGGAAAACAGCAGCATTCGGATTACCACTATTAGATAAAGTGGATACAAATAAAGAAGCAGTTCAAGGTATTGTTATCGCGCCAACGCGTGAATTAGCAATTCAAGTTGGAGAAGAGCTGTACAAAATTGGTAAACATAAACGCGTTCGTATTTTACCAATCTATGGTGGTCAAGATATTAACCGCCAAATTCGTGCTCTAAAAAAACACCCACACATTATTGTTGGTACGCCGGGTCGTATTTTAGATCATATTAACCGTAAAACACTTCGCTTACAAAACGTAGAGACAGTTGTTCTTGACGAAGCGGATGAAATGTTAAACATGGGCTTCATTGAAGATATTGAAGCGATTTTAACAGATGTGCCAGATACACATCAAACATTATTATTCTCAGCGACAATGCCAGATCCAATCCGTCGTATTGCTGAGCGTTTCATGACTGAGCCTCAACACATTAAAGTAAAAGCAAAAGAAGTAACAATGCCAAACATTCAGCAGTTCTATTTAGAAGTGCAAGAAAAGAAAAAGTTTGACGTGTTAACACGCTTACTAGATATTCAATCTCCAGAGCTTGCAATCGTATTCGGTCGTACAAAGCGTCGTGTTGATGAATTATCAGAAGCATTAAACTTACGTGGTTATGCAGCAGAAGGTATTCACGGTGACTTAACACAAGCGAAGCGTATGTCTGTATTACGTAAATTTAAAGAAGGTGCTATTGAAGTTCTTGTTGCAACAGACGTTGCTGCACGTGGTCTTGATATTTCAGGCGTAACACATGTATATAACTTCGATATCCCACAAGATCCAGAATCATACGTTCACCGTATCGGTCGTACTGGCCGTGCAGGTAAAAAAGGTATTGCAATGTTATTTGTAACACCACGTGAATCAGGACAATTAAAAAATATCGAGCGCACTACAAAACGTAAAGTTGATCGTATGGAAGCACCGACACTTGACGAGGCATTAGAAGGTCAACAACGTTTAATCGCTGAAAAACTTCAAAGCACAATTGAAAATGATAATTTATCATACTACAAGCGTATTGCAGAAGAAATGTTAGAAGAGAATGATTCTGTAACAGTAGTAGCTGCTGCTTTAAAAATGATGACAAAAGAGCCAGATACAACTCCAATCGCTTTAACGTCAGAACCACCAGTTGTTTCAAGAGGTGGCGGTTCTAAAAAACGCGGCGGTAACGGAGGCGGATACCGTGATGGTAACCGTAATCGTAGTCGTGACGGACGCGGCGGTGGCGATGGTCGTAACCGTGATCGCAATCGTGATGGTGGTAGCCGTGGTGGCGATGGCCGTAACCGTGATCGTGATCGTAATCGTGATGGTGGTAGCCGTGGTCGTAAAGGTGAAGGTCAAGGTCGCCCTGGATCTTCAAATGGACGTGGCGAAAGAAAACATCATAGCCGTCCGCAAGCTTAATAAAAAAGAGAATGCCCTTTGCTGGCATTCTCTTTTTTTATTTCTGTAATTGTACATACTACATAATAACTTGTGTAGAAAAGAGGTGCTACATGCTTGTTAGACTTGGGTATGTTGCGATGAGTGTACATTTAAAGAATGCATCTCCATCTCAAACGATGACATATGCGCAGTTTCAACGAATTGGTGATCGAGAGGCTGCAATTCGTAAACTCGAAAGAATTGCTAATTCGAATTTAGAAAATTGTTTACGGTTATTAAAGCATAATAAAGGGCATGATATATCTTTCTTTCGGCTTAGTTCCAAGCTTGTTCCTTTAGCGAATCATGAGGAGCTGTTAGAGTGGAACTATATTCGTCCCTTAAAAGAAAATTTAAAAGTACTAGGTGATTACGCTATTCGAATGAACATGCGTATTGATTTTCATCCAGATCATTTCGTTGTGCTGAATTCACCTGAGAAGAATATTTTTAAACAATCTGTAAAGACATTGCAGATGCATAAAAAATTATTAAAAGGTATGGGGATTGAACATAAGCAACGATGCGTATTACATGTGGGTGGAGGTTATAAAGATAAGGAACTCGCATTAGAACGCTTTATAGAAAATTGGTCAAGTGTTCCAAGGAGTATCCAAGAGATGGTCATATTAGAAAATGATGATACGACCTTTTCTTTAGAAGAAACATTGTATTTAGGTGAAAAATTAGATATTCCAGTCGTGTTTGATTTGCATCACCATATGATGAATAATGATCGAGAAGATTGGCATGAAGATTGGGCGCGTGTTGTACATACGTGGGAATCGTCTTTGTTACCAGTGAAAATGCACATTTCTAGTCCTAGAGAGGGAAAAGACCCGAGAGCGCATGCGGACTTTATTGATGTAGATACTTTTTTATCTTTTTTAAAAAAGATAAAGGGAAGTGTTTCGCAAATTGATTGTATGATTGAGGCGAAGAAGAAGGATGAGTCATTATTTCAACTAATGAGAGATTTAAGTAAACAAACAGATGTAGAAATTGTCGATGGTGCGAGCTTTTATATTAAATAAGCTCTGCACCATCGAATTTTTTTGTTAATAAGGGAGTGCAAATACCACCAATGATCAATCCTGTTAAATGGCTTATAGGGTTAGCGGAGGGATTGAAGAAAGTGAATAGTAGTAATATACATATCATGATTGAAAAAATAGCAATGTCTCTTGGATTGGAAGAACGATACCGACTATACAATAGAAATAATTGTGCACCTAGCAATCCGAAAATACCACCAGATGCCCCGGCATGAATATATTCAAGAGGCATAATGAGATAAGAAGAAATATTTCCAAGAATGCCAGAAAGGAAAAAAATAATGATGAAAGAAAAGTGTCCGAGTTGTTTTTCGATAGAAGAGCCAAGCACAAATAAACAAATACTATTAGAAAGGAAATGTTGTAAGTCTACATGTACAAGTAAGGAAGTTATGAGACGCCACCATTCTCCTTTAGCGATATATTCATTGTAGGATGCCATGGGAAAGAGAAGAAAGTCGCCTAACATAATCATGACTAATTGTATGAGAAGTAAAGCGATGACGATTGGTTGTAAGGAAATGCGGGCAGAAGGTATTAGCATGTTGTGAGTATCACTCCTTTTGCATCAGAAAGATTCTCTGTTATTCTTACAATATGAAAAAAGAAAGCTAAATAGAAGAAGGGGGTTTTGAAATGATTGTAGGGATTGGAATCGATATTATTGAATTGAATCGAATTGAAAAAATGCTAGATGGAAAACTTAAATTTATGGAGCGTATTTTAACTGAAAGTGAACGTAATGTTGCTAAGGAGCTGAAGGGAAGTCGCCTTACAGAGTTTGTAGCTGGAAGATTTGCAGCGAAAGAGGCGTATTCAAAAGCGGTAGGAACCGGTATTGGAAAAGAAGTAAGTTTTTTAGATATTGAAGTAAGGAATGATGATAGAGGTAAGCCGATTCTCGTTATAAGTACAGAGCATATTGTTCATTTATCAATTAGTCATAGTAAGGAATTTGCTGTTGCTCAAGTTGTTTTAGAAAGCTCGTCACGCTAGTCTGCATATTTTATATCTTTGTCTCATATATTTGATGTAGCGATAAGGAAGGTACATCTTCCATTCATTTATAGGGGCAAAGGGGCTGAAGTGATGAAAAGGCGTCTGTTTTTAGTTCTTGTCGGTTTATTAACCGTTTTTGTGTTGGCGGGTTGTATGGAAAAGAAACAAGATGATGTTGTGAGAGATTTAGAGGCGAAAGTAAAAGGGATGAAAAGTTATCAAGCTGAAGCAAAATTATCTATTAAAACAGGGAATGAGCCTCAGGAGTACAAGGTAGAAATATGGCATAAGGAACCTTCTTTTTATCGTGTGAATTTGCAGAATGCGAAAAAAGATCAAAGCCAAATTATTTTAAGAAATGAAGAAGGGGTATTTGTATTAACGCCAGCACTTAATAAGAGTTTCCGTTTCCAAAGTGATTGGCCGCAAAATAGTAGCCAGGCTTATTTATATGAATCCCTTGTGAGAGATATTTTGCAGGATAAGAAAAACCTTACTTTTGAAAAAACAGATAAGTATTATATTTTTAAAACAAAAACAAACTATCAACATCAAAACATGTTGCCGAAACAAGAGATTACATTGAAGAAAAGTGATTTAACACCAGTTTCGGTGAAGTTAATGGATAATGATCAAAATGTTCTTGTGAAAGTAGATTTCTCAAAAGTGAAATTTGATGCGAAATTTGATAAAGGTGCATTTGATACGAAACAAAATATGTCTAGAGCGCAAGTAGATGTTCAAACAACAGCGAAAGAAGACAAACCATTTGCTATTTTGTATCCGCGCGATACGCCGCAAGGTATGGTTTTGAAAGATGAAAAAGAGTTGAAGACGGACAGTGGCAAGCGTGCGATACTCACATACACTGGAAGTAAGAAATCCTTTACTTTGATACAAGAAAAGGCAAAAGTTGCAGAGGCTTCGTCGGCGATAAGTGTGAGCGGAGAATTGGTTGATCTTGGCTTTACAATTGGTGCATTGACGAAAGATTCTTTAACGTGGTCGCATAACGGAGTAGAATATATGCTCGTGTCTAAAGGTTTAGAGCCGAAGGAGCTATTAATGGTTGCTCGTTCAGTTACAGAGAAGCAAGTGAAGTAAACTTCTTAGGCGTGGTGATATATGTGCACCACGTCTTTTCTTAGTTTGAAGGGTGGATTTCATAAAAGAAGCATATAAAAGAATAAGCTTCGCATATCGTGTATAAGGAAGTGTATTTATGGAAGAAGCACCATTTTACCGTGATACTTGGGTGGAAGTGGATTTAGATGCGATCTATAACAATATTACACACATTAAAGATTTCATTCCAAGTGATGTAGAGATTTTTGCTGTAGTCAAAGCGAATGCATATGGACACGATTATGTACCGGTAGCTAAAACGGCATTAGAAGCAGGGGCGACAAGGTTAGCGGTTGCCTTTTTAGATGAAGCTTTAGTGCTTCGAAGGGCTGGTATTACTGTGCCGATTTTAGTGTTAGGTCCTTCCCCGCCTCGTGATGTCAATGTAGCTGCTGAAAATGATGTAGCGTTAACTGTTTTTCAAAAAGAATGGGTGGATGAAGCGATCAAACTTTGGGATGGTTCATCTACAATGAAATACCATATTAATTTCGATAGTGGTATGGGGAGAATTGGAATACGCGAACGAAAAGAATTAAAAGGATTTTTAAAGAGTTTAGAAGGTGCACCATTTTTAGAATTAGAAGGAGTTTATACACATTTTGCAACAGCGGATGAGGTGGAGACTTCTTACTTTGATAAGCAATATAACACATTTTTGCAGCAGTTAAGTTGGTTGAAAGAGTTCGGAGTGAATCCTAAGTTTGTCCATACAGCTAATAGTGCTGCAACGCTACGTTTTCAAGGGATTACATTTAATGCAGTACGAATTGGCATTGCGATGTATGGATTATCCCCGTCTGTAGAAATACGCCCTTTTTTACCGTTTAAATTAGAACCAGCGCTATCATTGCATACGAAAGTTGCTCATATTAAACAGGTGATTAAAGGGGATGGGATTAGTTATAATGTCACTTACCGAACAAAAACGGAAGAATGGATTGCAACTGTTGCGATTGGATATGCAGATGGCTGGCTTAGAAGATTACAAGGGTTCGAAGTGCTTATAAATGGTAAAAGGGTACCGATTGTAGGTCGAGTGACAATGGATCAATTCATGATACATCTTCCTTGTGAAGTGCCGCTTGGTACGAAAGTTACACTCATTGGAAAACAAGGTGATGAGTATATTAGTGCTACTGAGGTTGCTGAATATTCTGGGACTATTAATTATGAAATTATTGCAACGATAAGCTTCCGTGTGCCGAGAATATTCATACGGCACGGCAAGGTTGTAGAAGTAATCAATTATTTGAACAATATATAGAAGGTAGTATGATTTGCTTCTTGTCATTTGAGAGGACTGTTCATTGGTTAAGAATAAGCTCATTTTTGATGAGAAGCTTTTTACTTATCATTACTTTTAACATAATTTAAAGTGAATTTTGCTGGGAAACTCTTTCGTTTCTTGTCTGTAATAAGATAAAAATAAAAGAATATGAATGTTTTGTTTGTGAATTGGAAAACATAAGCAAGGAATAAGGAAGTCTTTGCAACAGGCTCCATACAATGGTATTATTACAATAGGTGTCATATATATATTTGGGTGTGTAGTTGACGGTGGAGGTGTATTTTTGTGTCCGAATCAAGTGTAACTACTGAAATCGTGGTTCGGTTGCCAAAGCAAATGGTAACGGAATTGGACGGAATTGGAAAACAAGAGAATAAGAATCGCCATGAACTAATTTGCCAGGCAACACAACTGTTATTGCGTCAACATAAGACGAAGAAACGCTACCAACATGAATCAATGCGACGTGGGTACATTGAAATGGGAAAAATTAATCTTGGTATTGCATCGGAAGCTTTCTTAGCAGAGTATGAAGCAGCTCATACAGTAGAACGCTTAGTTAGCGGGGGGTAATATTTTGATTGTAAAACGCGGCGACGTGTATTTTGCAGACCTTTCCCCAGTTGTTGGTTCTGAGCAAGGAGGCGTTCGTCCGGTTCTTGTCATTCAAAATGACATCGGAAATCGTTTTAGTCCAACGGTGATTGTAGCGGCTATTACTGCACAGATTCAAAAAGCTAAATTACCCACTCATGTGGAAATTGATGCGAAAAAGTACGGTTTTGAGAGAGATTCTGTTATTTTACTTGAGCAGATTCGAACAATCGATAAGCAGCGCTTAACGGACAAAATCACTCACTTAGATGAAGTGATGATGATTCGTGTAGATGAAGCGCTACAAATTAGTTTAGGACTAATAGATTTTTAAATCGGCAGTTTAAGTTGCTCTCTTTACAGGGCAACTTTTTTTTATTATAGAGGAGGTTACGGTTGTATATGGAAATGGTAGATAATCGACAAGCGTTAATGAAAATGTTAGTGAAGGAATTAGGCTTTACCGAAAAGCAAGTTCGTCATGTTATTCAATTAACAGAAGAAGGTAACACAGTTCCATTTATTGCTCGTTACCGAAAAGAATGGACAGGTTCTTTAGATGAAGTGCAAATTCGTACAATTTTAGAGAGATGGCAATATATGATGCAGCTTGAAGATAGGAAAGAAGAGGTTCTTCGTCTTATTGATGAGAAGGGGAAACTGACAGGAGAGTTACGTCAGCAAATTGTTAAAGCTGTAAAGTTGCAAGAAGTAGAAGATTTATATCGTCCATATAAAGAGAAAAGAAGAACGAAAGCAACGATTGCAAAAGAAAAAGGACTAGAGCCGTTAGCTGAATGGTTATTGTTATATAAGAAAGAAGATCCAAATCAGAAGGCAGTGGAGTTTATTAACGCAGAGAAAGAAGTGCAATCTGCAGAAGAAGCATTACAAGGTGCCCAAGACATTATTGCAGAAATCGTTTCAGATGAAGCGACTTATCGTAGTTGGATTCGGAATGTTACTTTTAGAAAAGGTGTTATGTCTTCGTCCGTAAAAGATGAAAAGAAAGATGAAAAGAATATATACGAAATGTATTACAGTTATGAAGAACCGTTGCAGAAAGTAGTACCGCATCGTGTATTAGCGATGAATCGCGGTGAGAAAGAAGATATATTGAGAGTTTCTGTTGTTCCACCAGTAGATGAGATAGTAACTTTCTTATATAAGAGAGTAATTCGTGATAACGATTCTAAAAGTGCACATTATGTAAAGTTAGCAATTGAGGATGGTTATAAACGATTAATTCAATCCTCCATTGAAAGAGAGATCCGAAAAGAATTAACAGAAACAGCTGAGGAACAAGCGATACATATTTTCTCTGAGAACTTACGTAATTTGTTATTACAACCTCCAATGAAAGGAAAGGTTGTGTTAGCTTTAGATCCTGCATATAGAACGGGGTGTAAATTAGCTGTTGTAGATGATACGGGGAAGGTTCTATATATTGATGTTATTTATCCGCATCCACCTGTTCGTAAATATGAAGATGCAAAAACGAAAGTTCTTTCTATTATAGATAAATATCAAGTTGAAATGATTGCGATTGGGAATGGTACAGCTTCTAGAGAATCGGAAGAATTTATAGTTGATGTATTACAAAATGTGAAACAAGAAGTCTTCTATATTATTGTGAACGAAGCTGGTGCGAGTGTGTATTCGGCCTCCGATTTAGCTCGTGAGGAATTTCCGAATTTACAGGTTGAAGAAAGAAGTGCTGTTTCTATTGGGAGACGTCTGCAAGATCCACTTGCTGAACTTGTGAAGATTGATCCTAAATCAGTTGGGGTTGGACAATACCAACATGATGTATCTCAAAAGAGGTTGAATGAATCATTAACATTTGTAGTAGAGACGGCAGTTAACCAAGTCGGTGTGAATGTAAATACAGCTTCAGTTGCGTTATTGCAATATGTTTCGGGTTTATCGAAAACTGTTGCGAAAAATATTGTGGCAAAGCGTGAAGAAGAAGGGAAATTTACAAAACGAACAGACTTAAAGAAAATACCGCGTCTAGGTGCGAAGACATATGAACAATGCATAGGTTTCTTACGTATATTAGAAGGGGCAAATCCGTTAGATCGAACGGGTATTCATCCAGAACAATATAAAAATGTTGAATTGTTATTGAAGAGTCTAGGGTTATCAAAAGATGACGTAGGGCAATTGCAATTACAAAAGAGCTTAGAAGAAGTGGAGATTTCTAAGTTATCGCAAGAAACGGGAGTTGGGGAGCCAACATTAGTTGATATTATAGATGCGCTCATTAGTCCAGAGCGAGACATGAGGGATGAGTTGCCTAAACCGCTTCTGAAAAAAGGGATTTTGAAATTAGAAGATTTAAAACGTGGTATGGAACTGGAAGGAACAGTTCGTAACGTTGTTGATTTTGGTGCTTTTGTTGATGTAGGTGTAAAACAAGATGGTTTAGTACATATTTCTAAACTAAGCAAACAGTATGTGAAGCATCCGTTAGATATTGTATCTGTCGGACAAATCGTCAAGGTATGGGTAGATGATATTGATACGAAAAAAGGTCGCGTTGCACTATCCATGTTGCCGATTGAATAGTAAGAGAAGAGAGCAGATGAAACTGCTCTTTTTTTTATGGGATAAAACGTGTAATGGATTATGAGCTTTGATGTATTTTGCTATAATAAAACCAGCATTCATTTAGTAATTTAATTTGATACCGGTTTTTTTCAAAATATGCGCGTTGCATTTGTTTTTTTAGCCACGTAGGCATAGGAATCCCTCCTTGTTTAATCCTACTCTCAAAAATCTAAGGTACTATTGATGAGAGGTTGGTGAGTGGATTTCTATTCATGCTATATTTTTAGAAACCACGCTTCTTGAATGAGGATGGGTATATGTACTATTTAATATATGTATAAGGGAGGAGAAAAGTGTAAAAATATTTTTTAGTTTAGGAGGAATGAGAGTGGATGAGCAAGAAATACAGCGTCTGGTGGAAGAAGTATCACTACAATACTTCGGAATGCCATTTTTACATAGAGCTATGTTCAATAGTAGGTTGCGTACAACTGGTGGACGTTATCTATTGAAGAGTCACAACATTGAACTGAATTATCGATATTACGAAATGTATGGGAAAGAAGAGTTAGTCGGAATCATTAAACATGAGCTTTGTCATTATCACTTACATATTACAGGAAGGGGCTATAAGCACCGTGATAGAGATTTTCGTGAATTGTTGAAAGAAGTTGATGCGCCACGCTTCTGTAAACGAATAATTAATGAAGAGAAGGAAAAAAAGGTTTATACGTATGAATGTATGGGCTGTTTGCTTCAATATGTAAGAAGACGTCAAATAAATACAAAAAGATATGTCTGCGGAAAGTGTAAAGGGAAACTGAACCTGATAAAGAAAACATCTTGACAGTGAAAACGCAATCCAGTATATTATAAACATGTCACGTTTGTACAAGATGTTGAGAAAAAACATCTTGACTTACGATAAGAAATTTTATAAGATACAAATTGTCTTTATTATTCCGCAGTAGCTCAGTGGTAGAGCTATCGGCTGTTAACCGATCGGTCGTAGGTTCGAGTCCTACCTGCGGAGCCATACAGAGAAGTACCCAAGTGGCTCAAGGGGCTCCCCTGCTAAGGGAGTAGATCGCTAACGCGGTGCGAGGGTTCGAATCCCTTCTTCTCTGCCATACATACTGGCCCGTTGGTCAAGTGGTTAAGACACCGCCCTTTCACGGCGGTAACACGGGTTCGAATCCCGTACGGGTCACCACTTCGGAGGATTAGCTCAGCTGGGAGAGCACCTGCCTTACAAGCAGGGGGTCGGCGGTTCGATCCCGTCATCCTCCACCATATAAATTATATAAATAGTATTATCGCGGGGTGGAGCAGTACGGTAGCTCGTCGGGCTCATAACCCGAAGGTCGCAGGTTCAAATCCTGTCCCCGCAACCAAACGGTCCCGTGGTGTAGTGGTTAACATGCCTGCCTGTCACGCAGGAGATCGCCGGTTCGACCCCGGTCGGGACCGCCAATTTAACTTCTGCTATTTGGCAGTTGTTTTTTATTGGACATTATGTTACAATAACATTTGTCTTTGAAAAGAAGATAAATATTTCGATGGGCTATAGCCAAGCGGTAAGGCAACGGACTTTGACTCCGTCATGCGCTGGTTCGAATCCAGCTAGCCCAGCCATTTACGAGCCATTAGCTCAGTTGGTAGAGCATCTGACTTTTAATCAGAGGGTCGAAGGTTCGAATCCTTCATGGCTCACTTTTGTTTTTTCCGCGCGGTCGTGGCGGAACGGCAGACGCGCTAGGTTGAGGGCCTAGTGGGGGAAACCCCGTGGAGGTTCAAGTCCTCTCGGCCGCATCAAAAAATCTTTTTAAAAAGTACTTGCATTTGAAAATGTAGTATGATAAGATAATTGAGTCGCCAAAATACAACGACGAAAAAACATCATGAATAAGCGCCCGTAGCTCAATTGGATAGAGCGTTTGACTACGGATCAAGAGGTTAGGGGTTCGACTCCTCTCGGGCGCGCCATAACGGGAAGTGGCTCAGCTTGGTAGAGCACCTGGTTTGGGACCAGGGGGTCGCAGGTTCAAATCCTGTCTTCCCGACCACGCGGGTGTAGTTTAGTGGTAAAACAAGAGCCTTCCAAGCTCTGGTCGAGAGTTCGATTCTCTTCACCCGCTTTTAGTTCTTTGAAAACTGAAC
>NZ_QOZX01000004.1:0-42159 GCF_008368895.1 Bacillus sp. BB081 | reverse complement strand
CATTATATATTGTTTTATATATGTTACTTATATAAAATTACAAAAGTATCCACATTACATAAAGGAGGATTATTATGCAAAAAATATTTAACTGGGTTAAATGTATGAGTATCAAGAAAAAATTAATCATTTCATTTTTTCTTATTTTAACTATACCAGGACTTATTATCGGTGGTGTTTCATATCAAACTGCCAAAACAAATTTTGAACAACAAATTACAGGTAAAGCAAAGGAAAATATTTCAGTTTTAAATACTGTTATTTCTCAAAATATAGAAGAGAAATTTGTTGATGCGGCGTACTTTGCAGACATTTTAACAGAGGATACATATCCAAACGGACAAGAAGAAATAGTAAGAACGAAGTTAGCGCAATATATAAAACTTCATCCAGAAGTAGAAGGTATTTATATTGGAACACAGGCAGGAAAGTTTATAAGAGAACCATTTATCCAAATGGCTGATGGGTATAATCCAACAGATAGATCTTGGTATAAAGAAGCACATGAAAATAAAGGAAAAGTAATTGTTACTGCACCATATCAATCAGCATCTACTAAAAATATGGTAGTGACAATTGCTAAAGAAGTAAAAGATGGTAAAGGTGTTATAGGAATTAACTTAAATTTAGATAACATCTTAAAAATTTCCAAAATGATTAACATTGGTGAAAAAGGTTATGCAGTTATTCTAGATCAAAATAAGAAAATTGTTAGTCATCCCTCTAGAAAACCAGGTGCAAAAGTTACTGATCCGTGGATTAAACCAATTTATGAAGAAAAACAAGGAAATGTGTCTTATACAGAACAAGGTGATAAAAAGAATTTAATCTTTGCAACAAATGAGAAAACAGGATGGAAAGTAGTCGGGGTTATGTTCGACGAAGAAATTACCCAAGCTGCGAATCCAGTGTTTTATAAGACTTTGGTTGTCATTGCTATAGCTATTGTATTTGGTAGTGTATTAATTTATTTCATTACAAAGTCTATTACAAGACCATTAAGAAAAATAGCTGACTCGGCACATAAAATTAGTAAGGGAGATTTGACAGAGAAAATTACAATCCATTCCAAGGATGATATAGGGAAATTAGGGAATTCATTTAATGAAATGTCTGCCTCTTTACAAGATGTGATTACTCAAATTAGTTTTTCAGCAGAACATGTCGCTGCATCAGCTGAAGAGTTAACAGCGAGCGTACAGCAAGCAAATGATGCGACAGATCAAATTACAATTGCAATGGAACAAGTATCAGGTGGGGCTGAATCACAAAGTCAAGGTGTTGAAGAAGGTGCGGCTACATTACAACAAGTAAATACAGCAATTCAAGATGTAACTGGAAGCGCGGAATCAATTTCTATCTCCTCATTACATGCGAGAGAAAGAGCTGAAGAAGGGGAAGAATTGGTTGAACAAACAGCAAAACAAATGCAGTCTATTTCTAGATCGGTATCCGAGTCAGATGCCATTATTAAACTTCTTGATGAGAAATCAAAGCAGGTAGGAGCTATTTCTGAAGCGATTCAAAACATCGCTACTCAAACGAACTTATTAGCTTTAAATGCGGCTATTGAAGCGGCAAGAGCAGGTGAACAGGGCCGAGGGTTTGCTATTGTAGCTGATGAGGTTAGAAAATTAGCGGAGCAATCAGGAGAATCATCTGGAGAGATTGCAAATTTAATTGCAGAAATTAAGGCGGATATTGAACATACTGTTAAGGCGATGGATAATGTGAATGGAGAAGTTCAACAAGGCCTTGATGTTGTAACAAAAACGAAAGCAAGTTTTACGGAAATTTTAATTTCTACTACACATATTGTTTCTCAAGTTAATCAAATGGTAGAAACAACGAAGAGAATTGCTGGAGATGCAAATGAAGTGACAAATGCTATTGATGAAATTGCAGCGGCTGCAGAAGAAAATACAGCTAGTATGCAAAGTGTTGCTGCTTCAACAGAAGAACAAGTGAATTCAATGGAAGAAATTAGTTCAGCTTCGCAAAACTTAGCTGGGATGGCCGAAGAACTACAAGTGATGACTAGTAAATTTAAAGTATAATAGCAGATAAGTAAGGTGATATTATTTTCACCTTACTTATTTTTCTATTCAGCAATTAGGGGAGTCATTAACGGGATGAAAAAAAGAAGAAGACTATGGAATTTATGGAAAACGATTACATTGTTAGTTTGTACAGTTGTAATTTTTTCTTTACTTGTGACAGATATATTAATTAGTCATAATGTAGAACGGACGACGGAGGATAGCCAAGCAGAGAAAGCAAAAACAATTGCACACATTGTGGCGAATGATTCAATTGTAATCGATGGTTTGATTGGAAAGGCAGATACTTCTGCAATCCAAACGTATACAAATAGAATATTAAAAAACACAGGTGTTCAATTTATTGTAGTTATGGACATGAATGGAATAAGAAAATCACATCCAAATCCTCAAAAAATAGGCCATCATTTTATTGGGGGAGATGAAGGGCCTGCATTGAAAGGAAAGGAACATGTATCGCTGGCAGAAGGAACTTTAGGTATTTCAATGCGAGTGTTTGTACCTGTATTTTCTGAAACAGGTGAACAACTTGGAGCGGTGGCCGTTGGTATTTCAGCAGATAATGTAAAAGAGAGAGTTAAGGAAAGTAGACATATCATTTACATTGGTGTCGGAGTTGGAGTACTAGTCGGAATCATAGGAGCAATATTGCTAGCTAGACATATAAAGAAAAGTTTATTTGGTCTTGAACCTCACAGGATAGCGAAAATTCTTGAAGAAAGAAATACGATGCTACAATCTGTAAAGGAAGGTATTATTGCTGTAGATAAAGAAGCCAATGTAACTTTAATAAATAATGAGGCAAAACGATTGTTTAAGAAAAGTGGACTTGAAGAAGATTTTATCGGTAAAGATGTTGAGTTGTATATGCCTAATTCACGTATAAAAGAAGTATTACAAACGGGAGAGATACAATTAAACGAAGAACAAAATATTTATGGAATTACGATTGTGACGAATCGTGTCCCTTTATATGTAAAAGGAGAAATAGTTGGTGCAATTGCAACATTTCGTGATAAAACAGAGATTAGAAAATTAGCAGAAGAATTAACTGGTATTAGGCTATATGCGGAAGCATTACGGGCACAATCGCATGAATTTATGAATAAAATGCATGTCGTATTAGGGCTTACACACATGAAGCAGTATGAAGAATTACAGAAGTATATAAGCGGTATGGTATCAGAGCATCAATATGAAATTGGTGGGGTTATGAAAAGAATAAAAAGTCCAGTATTTGCTGGCTTTTTACTTGGAAAGCTTAGCTATGCTAGAGAGAAAAATATAAAATTAATCATAAGTGAAGATTCTTACATGCCGGAAATGGATGATGAAAGTATTACTCATGAACTGATTACGATTGTCGGAAATTTAATTGATAATGCATTAGAGGCAGTGACGAATTGTGAAAAGAAGCAAGTTGAAGTTGAGATACAATATGGGGATACATTAACCATTACAGTACAAGATACGGGAAAAGGTATACAAGAAGAAATAGGGGTATTATTTACGAAAGGTTATTCCACAAAGGGAGATAACCGCGGTTATGGTTTGTATCTTGTAAAAGAAAGTATACAGCGAATAAATGGGGAAATTCATATGCATTCATTAGTAGGAAAGGGAACAACGATAACAATTGAAATACCTAAAGGTAGGGATGAGAGGCAAATATGATTAAAGTTTTAATTGTAGAAGATGACCCGATGGTAGCGATGTTAAATACGCATTATTTAGAGCAAGTAGGAGGGTTTGAACTTGTTCAAGCAGTTAACTCCGTTAAAGAAGCGATAGAAGTATTAGAGGAATCACGAGTAGATTTAGTATTACTTGATATTTTTATGCCTGAAGAAACTGGATTTGAGCTTTTAATGTATATTCGCAACCAAGAAAAAGAAATCGATATTATGATGATTTCAGCTGTACATGATATGGGGAGTATTAAAAAAGCATTACAATATGGTGTAGTAGATTATTTAATTAAACCATTTACATTTGAACGATTTAAAAAGGCGTTAACTATATATCGAGAAAAACTTACTTTCATGAAAGAACAACAAAAAATTAGTCAATCGGAATTAGATTCGTTAATTTTGCCAAAAGAAAAAAGAGAGCCTACTGTCACTAAAGAGCTTCCGAAAGGATTAACGAAGCAAACGATGCAATTAATTTGGCAGAAGATCGAGTCGCTGAATGGACGAGCGTTTACAACAGATGAAATGGCGCAATTAGTTGGAGTTTCAAGAGTTTCTATTCGAAAGTATGTAATGTTTTTGACTGAAATTGGAGTATTAGAAAACGAAATGGTGTATCAACACGTAGGAAGACCAGTGAGTAAATTAAGATGTATTGACAAAAATAAAATAGAGTTTTACGTATAAGCGACTTATTATAAGTCGCTTATACTTTTTTTAATTACAAAATCAATTACAAAACTTACAAAAACTATTTTTACTATTGAAAGCGTTTTAATATTGTTATTAAGAAAACAAGGGGGTGCCATATGGGAATTCAAAAGAATGTGGAAGCGGTATCATTTTCTGAAGGAAATGAAGTACAAAGAGAATCTTTAGCTTCTAAAATTATGAATGTAAAAATCGGTGTTATACCTTTACCGTTATATGTAGTATTGGCTGCTATTATTTATGGGGCATCTGTATATAATAAATTGCCAGCAGATATGATTGGTGGATTTGCAGTTATTATGATCATGGGTATTTTTTTAGGCGACATTGGAATGAGAATTCCAATTTTAAAAAATATCGGCGGTCCGGCAATACTTTCGTTATTTATTCCATCATTACTTGTATTTTTTAACTGGATGAATCCAGCTTCAATGGAAGCTGCGACTATGTTAATGAAAAAATCGAACTTTTTATATTTATATATTTCTTGTTTAGTAGTCGGAAGTATTTTAGGAATGAATCGTAAAGTATTAGTACAAGGTTTCGTTCGTATGTTTATACCTTTAGTAGTAGGGACGTTAGCTTCTGTAGCAGTAGGATTATTGGTCGGTTCACTATTTGGGTTTGAAATGAAGCAAACATTTTTCTTTATCATCGTACCAATTGTGAGTGGTGGTATTGGGGAAGGGATTTTACCATTGTCGCTAGCTTATAGTGATATTTTAAATGAATCATCAGCAACGTTTGTATCACAGCTTATTCCAGCGGCTATTATTGGAAATATGTTCGCAATCGTGAGTGCAGGGTATATGAAGCGTTTAGGTGAGAAGAAACCGGAACTTAGTGGTAACGGTGTATTAGTGAAAACAGACAATCAAGCCGAGTTATTAAAAGAACAAAATACAGAGAAGCCAATTGACTTCTCATTAATGGGAGCAGGTTTATTAATTGCGTGTACGTTCTTCATCTTCGGAGGATTTGCTTCTAAGTTCATCGGTATTCCTGGGGCAATCATTATGATTTTCTCAGCAGCACTTGTGAAATACTTTAAATTAATGCCAGCAAAAATGGAGCAAGGAGCATTCCATTTATATAAATTTATTTCAAAGAATTTAACTTGGCCGTTAATGGTTGGATTAGGATTGCTATATATTCCGCTAAAAGACGTAGCAGCAGTTCTTTCAGTAGGATATGTTGTTGTGTGCGCATCAGTTGTTCTTACAATGGTAGCATCAGGTTTTCTTGTAGGGAAAGTGATGAAAATGTATCCAGTTGAATCAGCAATTGTAACGGGATGTCATAGTGGTTTAGGTGGAACTGGAGATGTTGCTATTTTATCAGCTTCAAATCGTATGGAATTAATGCCGTTTGCGCAAATTTCAACACGTTTAGGCGGGGCAGCAATGGTTGTAACAGCGACAATTTTATTAAAAATGTTTTCATGATCAAACAAGCTAGCTATATTCATATAGCTAGCTTGTCAAATTAAGGGGAGAATATAAGTATGTTAGAAAATCAAATTAATGAAAGATCATTGTTATTGCATAAAGAATTAGTAGGGAAAATTGAAATTACAAGTAAAGTAGAAGTGAATTCAGCGGATGATTTAAGCCTGACATATACACCAGGTGTAGCGGAGTCTTGCAAAGCAATTGCAGCAGATGAAGAAACAGTGTATGACTATACAGCACGTGGTAATATGGTGGCAGTTGTCTCAGATGGAACAGCAGTACTTGGTTTAGGGAACATTGGACCGAAAGCAGCTATGCCTGTTATGGAAGGAAAGAGTATTTTATTTAAGAAATTTGCGAATGTAGATGCTTTCCCATTATGTTTAGGTACGACTGATGTGGATGAAATCGTTACCCTTGTGAAAAATTTAGAGCCTACGTTTGCAGGAATTAACTTAGAAGACATTGCGGCACCACGCTGTTTTGAAATTGAAAAGCGATTAAAAGCAGAAACGAATATTCCTGTATTCCATGATGATCAACATGGAACAGCTATTGTCGTCTTAGCAGCTGTTATTAATGCATTAAAAGTTGTTAGCAAACAAATGGATAATGTGAAAATTGTTATTAACGGTGCGGGTTCGGCAGGAATTGCAATTGGAAAATTATTATTAAAAGCTGGTGCAAAGCGCATTACGTTAGTTAGCTTAGAAGGTATTGTTTGTGAAGGTGAATCATGGATGAACGAAGCACAAATTGAAGTTTCCAAAAAGACAAATCGAGAATATGTGCGTGGAACGTTAAAAGAAGCGATTCATCAAGCTGATATTTTTATTGGCGTATCTGCTCCTAACGTATTAACGAAAGAACTTGTACAAACGATGAATGAGAAAGCAATTGTGTTTGCTATGGCGAATCCAATTCCAGAAATCTTCCCAGAGGATGCATTAAAGGCTGGGGCAGCTGTAGTAGGAACCGGGCGCTCAGATTATGCGAATCAAGTAAATAATGTATTGGCGTTCCCAGGGATATTCCGTGGTGCGTTAGATGTGCGCGCGACTGATATTACAGAAGAGATGAAATTAGCGGCAGCATATGGGATCGCTAACATCATTACGGACGAAGAACGTAATGCGAATTATGTAATCCCGAATCCGTTAGATAAAAGAGTTGTTCCAAGTGTTGCGGAAGCTGTAGCGAAAGCAGCCATTGATTCAGGTGTGGCGCAAATTATGAAAATACCAAGTTATTAATAGCTAAAAGCAGTGCCTAAAAAGGCACTGCTTTTTTGAGATAAGAAATCAAAATAATGAAGAAGTGTAAAATTATTTATTTGTGTTTCTTCACTATTTATTTAATTCCATTGCAACTTGTTTACCATTTACTAAAACCTCAGTTACTGCTACAATCACTTCTATCATTTTTTTCATCTCTCATCTCTCATCTCTCATCTCTCCTCGTGTCATTTCTTATTTTAAGTATAAGAGAAGAGAGATACTTCAACTATCGAAGTACATGACGTAGAAATTACATTGTTGTAAGAAAGTGTTTTAGTTTTGTCACTTTACTCAGCAGTAATTACAAACTGATCATAATATTTTTCATTCACATATATATTTAATACCCATAATCCAGGTGAAGGTAGTGACATAGTGAGAGGAAGTTCGTTTGTAGTGGAATCAATTGTATTTGAAGTAGTCCAAGTTGGTTTGGAAGTTTCTTGTTGAAAGAGTACTGGTGTTGGAGTTACTGATCCTTGTTTTAGTGCAATAATAGATAGTTTTCCAGTTGGCATTTCAGGATCTAAAAAGTACCACATTATTTCATTTTTTTCATTTACGATAATAGGGCTATCAGCCATTGCAATTTTTTCTTCGATGCCTTTTAAAGGTATTTTTTCTTGTATGAAGGAGGGGGTTTCTTCCCAATTTACATCTTTTAAAACGCTAAGATGAAAGAAGGAAGGTGCATTAACTTGAGTGGATGACGTGGCGATGGCTTCTTTTTTAGGTGCTTCTGAATCAGGTTGCGCTTGTGTGCATCCAGCGATGAGAAAAGAGAAAAGTAGCATAGTTCCAATTTTTTTCATGGTGTCACACTCCTAATTTTTATTGTTAGTGTAATTGTATTTGCTAGAAAGCGGGACAATTCCTTTAAAACGTCAAAAGAGGTCGTAAGTTTTGTACGACCTCTTTTGACATTTTTTATATTTGTTCAGTTGAAAAGGTAGGTTCATTCTCTTTTTGCGGCATCGTTAAGAAAATAACAGAAAGAACGATACATACGCCGCCTAATAATTGATAGGCTCCAAAGGATTCATTCAGCCAAGCGATTGAAACGATGGCAGCTACAAGTGGTTCAATGCTAGATAAAATGCTTGTTTCTGTTGCTGCTAAATATTTCAGACTACCGATATAAAGGAGGAAAGAAAGAGTGCCACTTATGATGATAAGAATAAGCATAGAAAAAGTTTTTTGTGTAAAAGTTTGTGAAAGCTGGTTCCATTCAAACGAGCGATTACAAATAAGCAGGGCAATGCCACCGATTAACATCCCCCAGCCAATTACTACAGTTGTTCCGCATTCTTTAATAAGAGAAGCTGGATGAAGGGTATAAAATGCAAAGCCAATTGCTGTTAATAGGCCGAAAATAATGGCTTCTTTCGATAAAACAATATTTTCAATTGAACCGTTTGTAATAATAAAGTACGTTCCTGTTAGGGCAGTTATAATTGCAAGTAGTTGCATAGAAGCAGGGAATTTTCTTTGTCCAAATGCGACATAAATGGTAATAAGAACAGGGCCAAGAAATTGAAATAATGTCGCTGTAACCGCGTTACTAATATGAACTGTTTCAATAAAGGCGTATTGCGCACCGAGCATGCCGAGAATAGAGAAAATAATAAGTTGTATAGAATGTCTAGGATGTTTCCAAATTTGAAATATGTTTTGTTTCTTTATAAGCAAGAAAGATAAAATAAATATTCCCGCAAGCAACAAGCGAATTGTTAAAAAATCAATTGATGATACGTTAGTATGTTGAAATAGCCACTGAATCATCGGGCCAGATAATCCCCATAAGGTAGCTCCTGTAATAATCATAATGAGTCCAATCCGTCTATTGTTGTTCATAATCATGCATCCCCTCTCGAGTATTTGATTTTTTATGTGTGACATGATACAAGGAATTATATATAACTTCTGGTACTGTAAAAAGTATCAGATTTTAGTTTTATTAAGGGGTCAGATATTATGTTAGAATTAACGCCTAATTTAAATACGAAAAGTAAAATAGCATTGTATGTGCAATTGTATGAGTATATAAAAAAAGAGATTAAAGATGGAACGATTCCGGCTTTTACAAAATTACCTGCTAAAAGAAAGCTGGCGAGCTATTTACAAGTGAGTAAGAATACAGTAGAAGCGGCTTACGAGCAATTACTTGCAGAAGGTTATATTGAATCGGCATCGAGAAAAGGTTATTTCGTATGTAAAATTGAACAAATGATTTATGTAGAAAGAAGCGAAGCGAAAGTAGAAGAAGTATCGTTTCGGGAGGAGAACTATAAATTTGATTTCACCCAAACAGGGGTTGATACGGATACTTTTCCGTTCACTACGTACCGCAAGCTTATAAATGATGTATGGCAGCCACATAATAATGAGTTACTTTTTCTTGGACACCCTCAAGGGGAATTGAGCTTAAGGGAGGAAATTGCGAACTATTTGTATGAATCTAGAGGTGTGCGTTGTTCAGCTAGCCAGATCGTATTAGGGGCGGGTACACAAATATTAGTAAAGCTACTGTTTCAATTGTTAAAGGGAAGTAATTATGCAGTTGAAAACCCAGGTTATCACAGGAAAATGGTTGTTTTTGAACAGGGAGAAAAGAAGGTTCAAATGTTGTCTTTAGATAGAGACGGAATTTGTATGGCAGAGTTAGAAAATAGCGATGCAAATGTTGTATTTGTAACTCCTTCTCATCAGTTCCCATATGGAATGATTATGCCTATTACGAGAAGGTCGCAGCTTTTACAATGGGCAAAGAAAGAAGAAGACAGGTATATTATTGAAGATGATTACGATAGTGAATTTCGCTATTCAGGAAAGCCAATTCCGGCACTACAAGGATTAGATACAGACGGGAAAGTTATTTATATGGGGACACTATCAAAAGCTTTGTTACCCTCATTACGGATGAGCTATATCGTATTACCGAAGAATTTAATTAAAAAATATCAAAAGGAATATTTGTTTTATACACAAAGTGTTTCAAGAATGGACCAAGAAGTGATAAGAAAGTTTTTAAATGAAGGGTATTGGGAAAAACATATTCATAAAATGCGTGTTGTTTACCGAAAAAAGAGGGATCGACTTGTTTTTGAAATAGAGAAGTATTTCTCTAATCGTGTTGAAGTGATCGGAGAAGATTCTGGATTACACATTTTATTACAAGTGCATAATGGAATGCGAGAAGAAGAACTCATTAAAGAAGCTGCAAAATATAGTATTAAAATATATCCTGTTTCTACGTACTATAAAGACGGTACTGTGCCTGAAAATGTAGTTTTACTTGGGTTTGCAATTTTATCAGAAGACGAAATTGCGAAAGCGATTCAATTATTACATAAGGCATGGTATACAAGAAAGTAAAAAACATCCTCCAGGCATGAGGATGTTTTTTATTATTTATTTTCATCTAAGAATAAGACCATATGCTCTTCGTCCCAATACTGTCCGTTATATTTCAGTGAACGTTCTTGTACACCGAATGTTTTAAAACCTAATGATTCATAAAGTTTCTTCGCACCATCGTTGCCAACAACAACATCAAGCATAACTTGTTCCACCTCTAAAGATTTAGCAAGTTCAAGACATTCTTTAATAAGTGCTTTTCCTGCTCCAAGTCCGCGTGCTTTTGGAGAAACATATACAGAACCGATTTTAGCTTTATGTTCTTGTTTTACGTATGGTTTCGTTTCCAGTGTTGCAACCCCGATTAATTGTCCATCTTTAAATGCACCTAGCGTATAGTTTTCATCTTGTGCTAATTTTTGTGCTTTATATTCAATCGCACACTCTTTATTAATAATATCTTCATAAGAAGAGCTGAAAGCTTCAGGGTTTTGCTTTAACCCTTCTACACGAAGTTCTAAGTAAATTTCCGCTTCGTCTTTTGTTAATACATGGATATCCAATTGTATCACCCTCCAAATCTTTGCAAATGTACCTTTATTTTATATTGAAATAAGAATAATTTCAAAAGCTTAGCTTATATGAGCTGATTTTATGAACAAAATAACACCAGTAGTGTTTACTACTACTGGTGTTTTCACACGCATCTTATTCAAAAGGTAGCTCGATTCTAAAGTTTGTTCCTACTCCTAATTGGCTTGTTACTAGAATGGAACCGTTATGCAATTCTACAATTTCTTTTGCAACAGCTAGCCCAATACCTTTTCCTCCAGTAGCTCTCGTTCTCGATTTATCAACACGATAAAAACGATCAAAAATATGCGGGATATCTTCTTCAGGAATACCTTCTCCCTCATCGTCTACATTTATTGTAAAATAATCTGTTTCCGTGAGTACACGTATCGTAATAGATGTGTTTTCTGGCGAATGTTGATAAGCATTGTGTAATAAATTTAACATAACTTGTTCCATACGTCTTTCGTCTATGCAAACTTCTAAATCATCTTTGCAATATACATGGAGTTGCATTTGTTTGTTAGTTAATGTTGTTTTTGTTTTTTCAACCATTCGTTCTAAAAATGGTTGAAGAATCACTTTTTGTTTTTTTATAACAAACTGATGTTGTTCTAATTGCACCAGCATAAATAAATCTTGGACGAGATCGGTTACACTATCTGTTTCATCCTCAATGATTTGTAAGTATTCTTCACGCTCTTCTTTCGTTAAAGAGTCTCTCTTTGCTACCTTCGCATAACCTTTCATATAGGTTAATGGAGTTAATAGTTCATGGGCAACACTAGCGAGAAATTCATTGCGTTCTTTTTTCATATAAGTCAGTTCACTAGATAAATCTTCAATCGTTTTTGCTAAACTTCCAAGTTCATCATTCCGTTTAATACCTAATTGAATTGGTGTATTTAATTTTGACATTTTTTCTGTTGCCCTCTTCATTTTTATAAGCGGTTCTGTAATAACACGAGAAAAAACAAAGACAGAAATAGTCGTTAAAATAATTGTCAAAACACTAATGATAAGAAATTGATTCATGAGTTTAAGTAACATATTTTCTAAGAAAGATGTCTTTAATAACATATACAACTTACCTTGAAATCCTTGAAGTTCCAGCGGGCTTACTGTTGAGATGAATTTTGATTTTTTCCAGTTTTTTTCATTGATTAATCCACCTTCTGGGATAGTCTCTGTTTTACAAGTAAGTTGTTTTTGCATTTCTTTTGTTACAGGTTCTGAGGTAGAAATAATTTTGCCGTTATTGTCCGTTATAATGATAGCTATATCAGAGTTAGCAATTAATTCTGATTCAACTAAGTGTTCAGCCGCAGTGTTGATATCAAACTCGGGGTACATAGCACGTTTAGGCCGTTTACTGTGTTCAGCGCTTTCCATGAGTTTCTTTTCTTTAGAATATACATCCCACTTCGCGCGTTTTTTAATAATTTTACTATAGCGATTTCCTTTCTCTAAAAGAGCAAGTGTTTCTTCCTCAATGCGCATTGTTGAAATGCTTTTGTAAAAAGATACAAAAGCAATTGTTTCAATACATAAAGCTAATATTAAAAAGTATGTCCCAACTTTAAGTGAAAGTTTACTCATTTTCTCACCATACCTTATTTCATATAAAGGGTCAGTGGTATACTATTGTCCACTGACCGAAGTAATTATTCACTTTTCCATTTATATCCGACTTTATAGACAGTTTCTAAGTAATCTTCAACAGGAAATCCTTTTTTGCGTAATTTATCGCGGATATTACGAATATGTGAATCGATTGTTCTATATTCAATGTCTGTTTCATAACCCCAAATTTTTTCGATTAAATCATCTCGGCTATAAGCACGGTTTGTGTTTTGTAAAAATAATCCAAGTAACGAAAACTCGATAGGTGTCAGGGAGATTTTTTCATTATAAACTGTGACAGTATGTTTCGTTTTATCCCACTCGATACCATTGAAGCTAACAAATCCATCTTTCTTTGTACGACGTAATATAGCTTCGATTCTTGCGACTAATACATGCTCATCAAATGGTTTTGTAATATAGTCATCTGCGCCCATAGTGAGACCTTTCACCATATCGTAACTTTGATTGCGGGCTGTTAGCATAATAATTGGAACGTTGGAAATTTGACGGATTTGATAGCAAGTATCCCATCCATCCATATTCGGCATCATAACATCTAACAAAATAATATCGAAGTCTTTTTGTTCTATTAACTTTAGTGCTTCAAGGCCAGAGGTAGCTTTCATACAAAAATAGCCACGAGGACTTAAGAACAAATCTAATAATCGTAACATGCGTTCTTCATCGTCTACTAATAAAATTTTAACCATAATATTGTGCACCCCAAACTGTTCATTCTACTTGTATAGTTTACATGAAAATAATAAAAAACTCTTTTTATGTGATTGAGTGGAAGAGTTATTTTTCGCTCAGAGTAATTGACATAAAAAATGCACTAGTTTTGCACAACTATTTCTTATAATAGAAAACGTAGCGACACAAAATACCCTATGTTGCGACATAACGTCATGTCATTTTATTTATAAAATGACAATTCCATTCTATTGTGTATGTGAGATAGAGAGGGTTTTCGTATTCACCTCGCATCGGATAAGAAAAATTTCCTATCTCACACTTTTTTTAAAAGGAGATCATACACATGAATCCAAAAGAAGAAATTTCAAAAAAAGAAAAGCAAGATCGTAATACGGTTGTCATGTGCATTGCCGTATCTATGGTTATTATTATAAGTTGTGTAAATAAAATTTTGGGGATTTTATAATATAAAAAAGCTTATTGCTTCTTAAGAAGCAATAAGCTTTTTTCGTTATTAGGGGAATAGTTCTATATAATAAACCAAGGTAAAATGGCTAACCCAGAAGTTACAATTGCTGTAGTAAATATTAAAAGCATAGCTCGTTTGTTTTGTTTCATGTCACATTCTCCTCTATCTATCAATTGAATGCTATACGTTCATTTCATAATTGGTGCCTCACTTTATACTTTTAGTATAATGAATGGAAAGGTTTGGTACGATCGATAAAGGTGACATGAAGATTACATTGTTGTAATGAAAAAAGCACCTTTTTTAATCAAAAGGTGCTTTTGGAAAACTATATTGAAGTATTAATCATTTAAGAACAGAACCATATGTTCCTCGTCCCAATATTGACCGTTATGTTTTAAAGAACGTTCTTGTACGCCGTAAGTTTGGAAGCCTAATGACTCATATAATTTTTTTGCAGCATCGTTACCAACTACAACATCGAGCATAAGTTGTTCTACATGTAGTTTATCGGCATTTTCAATAATTGCTTTAATTAGAGCTCGTCCTGCTCCAAGGCCACGCGCTTTTGGGGAAACAAAAACGGAACCGATTTTTGCTTTATGTTCTTGTTTAATGAAAGGCTTTGTTTCTAAAGTAGAAATGCCGATTAAATCGTTATCTTTGAAGACCCCTAGAGTATACTTATCCGGATTGCTTAATCGTTTTGCCATAGCAGCTACAGGATCCTCATGTTTAAGAACATCTTCATAAGAAGAGCTAAAAGCTTCCGGGTTCTTCGTTAAACCTTCCATACAAACTTTTAAATATATTTCTGCGTCCTCTGTCGTTAATAAGCGAATTTCCATAGTTATAACCTCCTTGGTCGATTTCAAATAAAATAAATCCATTACTTCTATAAGATTGTGTATGCGTTTTGTTAGCAGTCTCTTTTAATTTGTAAAAGAATGAAAAGATATATGCTACAATGTTTTGTTTTTAATATGTAATGAAATTATATATTAACTTTATTAACTATTCAAGTCTTTAATATATTACATTTTTATAACTAAAATAACTCCTCAACCGAGGAGTTATTTTAGTTATTCGATTGATAACCATCAATTCGATGTGGATGTGTGTAAATATTGCAAGATTCGTTTCTAATAAATCCTACGACTGTAATGCCTAAATCATGAGCGAGTTGTAATGCTAATTTTGTTGGAGCGGATTTAGATAGAACCATTTCACATCCGATTTTTGAAACTTTGAGTAAAATTTCGGATGAAATACGCCCACTAAATGCAATGATTTTTCCTTTAACAGATATATCGTTGCGCAAACAATGGCCATATATTTTATCTAATGCATTATGTCTTCCGATATCCATTCTTGATAGGAGGATATTATTTCGATCACATAGCGCGGTATTGTGAACCCCGCCGGTTTGGCGAAAGGTAGTGGAAGATTGTTGTAAAGTATTCATTAAGTAAAAGCATTCTTCAGGAGTAATTTTTACATGTATATCATGTAAATCTTTTGCTTTTGCTGCATCGTTAACGAAAATGAAACCTTGTCTACCTTTTCCGCAGCAAGAAGTGATGTATCGTTTATTATATAAAGTTTGATAGAGTGGATTTACTTTTGATGATGTTACATGGACAATTCCGTTATCTTTTTGCACCCATAGTTCTTCAACATCTTTATAGGAAGCAATAATTCCTTCAGAAATTAAAAAACCAATTACCATATCTTCAATATAATTTGGTGTGCATACAACTGTTACATATTCTTCACCATTTAATTTAATAGTAATAGGAGATTCTGTAACAATCTCATCCAGTTGTTTTGAAAATGTACCAGATTGATAGCGTACAATTGTATAAGTCTCTTGCGTAGGCCCCATATTAAATTCCCCTTTTATATGTATTTCTCTCCCATATTTATCATAAAACAATGGGGAAATAAAAACACCTATTAGCAAGGAAATCACAGATTATTTTGGTTATTATTGTATATGTACGATATAATAGAACCGTAGAATAGTGATATTTTCAAGCTTTCGTAGTTATACCTTATAACATCTAGAATCGACTTCATAAGAAAAGTATTCGGGCAGAGCGTTTCAAAAATATGTACAGTAATGCGATTTTGAAAACGGATTCATAATTGTGTTGTACAGTTGGTTGTAAGGAGAGGGGAAACTATGGCAGAACAGACAGTCCGTGTAACCGTGGATGGTAAAGAATTTTCCACATCGGGTGAAAAGACGATACTACAATTATTTAACGAGAGTAATTTGGAACATCCTCAAATTTGTCATGTACCAGAAGTAGATCCAATTCAAACTTGTGATACGTGTATTGTAGAAGTAAATGGGAAGTTATTACGTGCTTGTTCAACGAAATTAGAGAACGGTATGCATATCGAAAGACAGTCCCAGCGTGCAAAAGAGGCACAGACTGAGGCAATGGATCGAATATTAGAGAATCATTTATTGTATTGTACCGTTTGTGATAACAATAATGGTAACTGTAAAGTCCATAACACGGTACATATGATGGGAATCGAAGAACAGAAATATCCGTATGAGCCGAAAGTAAGTGCTTGTGAAGTGGATATGTCACATCCGTTTTATCGGTATGATCCAAATCAATGCATTGCTTGTGGACAGTGTGTAGAAGTATGTCAAAACTTACAGGTTAATGAAACTATATCGATAGACTGGAACTTAGATCGTCCACGTGTTATATGGGATCATGGTGTAAGCATAAATGACTCATCTTGTGTGAGTTGTGGGCAATGTGTAACAGTATGTCCATGTAATGCGTTAATGGAAAAATCAATGTTAGGTGAAGCTGGATTCATGACAGGATTAAAGCCAGATGTGTTAGATCCGATGATTGATTTTGTAAAGGATGTAGAGCCTGGATATAGTAGTATTTTGGCAGTTTCAGAAGTAGAGGCTGCGATGCGTAAGACGAAAGTTAATAAAACAAAAACAGTTTGTACATTTTGTGGTGTCGGTTGTTCATTCGAAGTATGGACGAAAGATCGTCAAATTTTGAAAGTACAACCTGTTTCAGATGCACCTGTTAATGGTATTTCCACATGTGTAAAAGGTAAATTTGGATGGGACTTTGTAAATAGTGAAGATCGAATTACGAAGCCATTAATTCGCCAAGGAGATATGTTTGTTGAAGCTTCATGGGAAGAAGCATTAGAAGTTGTTGCTTCTAACATGCAGCATATTAAATCTGAATATGGCAGCGATGCATTTGGATTCATTTCTTCATCGAAAGTAACGAATGAAGAAAATTACCTTATGCAAAAACTAGCTCGACAAATATATGGAACGAATAATGTAGACAACTGTTCTCGTTACTGTCAGTCGCCAGCGACAGATGGTTTATTTAAAACTGTCGGTATGGGCGGGGATGCTGGAACAGTGAAAGATATAGCTGAAGCAGGACTTGTCATTATCGTTGGTGCGAATCCAACAGAAGGACATCCTGTACTTGCGACGCGTGTAAAACGTGCTCATAAATTACACGAGCAAAAACTAATTGTAGCAGACCTCCGTAAACATGAAATGGCAGAGCGTGCGGATTTATTTATTCATCCGAGCCAAGGAACGGATTACGTATGGCTTGCTGGTATTACGAAATATATTATTGATCAAGATTGGCACGATAAAAAGTTTTTAGCTGAAAACGTAAAGAATTTTGATGAATATAGCAAAATGCTAGAGAAATATACGCTGGACTATACAGAGAAAATTACAGGGATTTCGAAAGAAAATCTGAAAGAAATGGCTCGTATGGTATATGAAGCAGATGGTACTTGTATACTTTGGGGAATGGGTGTAACTCAAAATACAGGAGGAAGTACGACATCAGCAGCAATTTCAAATTTACTACTTGTTACGGGTAACTACCGTCGTCCTGGTGCAGGTGCATATCCATTAAGAGGACATAATAACGTACAAGGTGCTTGTGATATGGCAACATTACCAAACTGGCTTCCAGGTTATCAAGCAGTATCAGATGATACGCTTCGTGCTAAGTTTGAAAAAGCATATGGTACAACTATTCCGAAAGCGCCAGGATTAAATAATATTGCAATGTTACTTGCAGCGGAAGAAGGAAAACTACGCGGTATGTATGTCATGGGTGAGGAAATGGCTTTAGTCGATTCAAATGCGAACCATGTGCAACATATTTTAGCGAATTTAGATTTTCTTGTCGTTCAAGATATGTTCTTATCAAAAACAGCTCGTTTTGCTGATGTTATTTTACCGGCAGCACCAAGCTTAGAAAAAGAAGGAACGTTTACGAATACAGAGCGCCGTATTCAAAGATTATATGAAGTATTGAAACCGCTTGGTGATTCCAAACCAGATTGGTGGATTTTGCAAAAAGTTGCTCGTGCACTGGGCGGGGATTGGAATTACGAAAGTCCAAGTGAAATTATGGACGAAATCGCATCACTTGCACCGTTATACTCTCAAGCGACGTATGACCGTCTAGAAGGATGGAATAGTTTATGTTGGGGTAGTCATGATGGTAGCGATACACCGCTATTATATGTAGACGGATTTAACTTCCCAGATAAACTTGCTCGTTTATCATTAGATGAATGGGTACCACCGGTTGTAGCACCAGATGAGTATGATTTACTTTTAAATAATGGACGCATGCTCGAGCATTTCCATGAAGGGAATATGACGAATAAGTCGGCTGGTATTTTATCTAAAGTATCTGAAGTATTCGTTGAAATTTCACCGGAACTTGCTATAGAGCGCAATGTGAAAGATGGTGGTCTTGTGGAATTAGCATCACCATTTGGGAAAATTAAAGTACAAGCGCTTATTACAGATCGTGTAACGGGGAAAGAGCTATATTTACCGATGCATGCAACAGTAAATGAAGAAGCGATTAATATTTTAACTGGGACGGCAACAGACATTTATACGTGTACACCGGCGTATAAACAAACGATGGTGAAAATGCGTGTGTTACGTGAAAAAGGAGACCGCCCGTTACCATCTTCGAACCCGCGAGATAAAAAGCGTAATCCGCAAAATGGTGTTGAAATCGAGCAAAAGTGGCAAAGAAAACAATACGTATCACTTGTGGACTAGGGGGCGGAGATAGTGGCGAAAGAAATTACGTTAATTAAAAAGAAAGTTGTAACAGAGGAAGAACAGAAGCAGCAATTAGCAGATGAACTTCTAAATGAGCTATCTAATAATCGTGAAGCAGTAGAAGAAACAATGCAGCTTTTAGCACAGTTGCAAAAGGCTGGTATATTAGATGCGGCGATTAGTTTACTTGCTGCGAAGGAAGATGTTTCAAAGATCGCTGTGGAGCAATTAAATCGTGAACCAGTTAAAAATGCACTTAACAATATGATGGGAGCGGGGGAAGCACTATCCTCAGTTGACCCAGAAGTAACGAAGCAAATCACATCGAGTTTAGTCACTGGATTACAATTTGCAACAGATGAATTAAATAGTGGCAAAAAAACAAAAGTGATGGATTTCTTTAAAGTGTTAAAAGATCCAGATATCAATAGAGCCATTACATTCGGTTTTAGCTTCTTGAAAGCATTTGGACAAGGGTTAGAGAAAAAATAGAGTAGATGAAAAAAGTGATGGGGAGTAACCATCACTTTTTTCATTGTATGTATAAGAGTGTTCATGTTAAGCGGAATATATTATTATTAAAAAGATGGATTAGAAATGGAAATGTGGAATCCATCTCAAATATCGTTTTAGAATGTGGAGGAATATATGCAACACCGTAAAAGACTATCTATACCAGGAGTAATTGGACATTCCTTTCAAACAGTTAGATTTGCTTTTTGGAATGTATTAACCTTTCAACTTGCTTATAAATTATTAGCAGCGATTGTATTTGTCCCGCTATTTGGGATCATTTTTAATAAGTTATTGTATTTTGGTGGTTATGCAAATGCGACGAATGATGAATTATTAGCGTTTTTAAAGACGCCATACGGCATAATGGCAATCGTAATTTTATCATTGTTAGCACTGTTTCTTATCTTTACGGAATTTGCGGTGCTTATTATTATTTCGTACTTTGCTCATAAAAGGCAAAAGGTGAGATTACGTCCGATTTTGTATAAAACAGTAACGTATTTACCTTCCCTTTTTACATATTGCTTACCAGGGTTTGTTTTGTACGCAGTTGTGTTATTACCACTATTAAGTACGGGGTATAAATCTGCATTGATTCCTGAGATTCAAATTCCTAATTTTATTACAGGTGAACTATTTAAGACAACAATGGGTCAAGTTGGATATTATACTTTCTTTGCTGTAGTTGCCTATTTAAATCTTCGTTGGATCTTTGTTTTACCTATTATTGTTTTAGAGGAAAAGCCGTTCCGCACCGCAGCACGAAAAAGTGCAAACTTAGTAAAAGAAAGCTTTTTTAAAGTATTATTCTTTTTAGTAGGTTTTTTCATATCTGTAGGAATTGTCTTTCTTTTATTTATAGGAATTTATTTACTTTGTCTGTGGGGAGTATATGAATTTACAAACCCAGCAGGGACATTTGCATTATTAGCGGAATCAACAATGTCTGTGTTTTTAACGAGTACATTGTATTTATTTAGCTTTATCGTGACACCATTTTATATTATGGCGATTACGCGATTGTACTTACAAAAGGTTCCAGTTGAAGATGTTTTATTAGAAGAAGGATTAGATTATTCGAAAACGAAAGCAGATAAATGTTTCTTCCAAAAACATCGTTGGAAATTTATTGGCGTATATATTGTAGGAATTATTACTGCGGGAATGGTTGTTGCCTTCATTGTGACCTTTATTACAAACACATATAAAGAACCAATTATTATGGCTCATCGTGGTTATATTTCAAAAGGTGTAGAGAATACGAAAGAAGCTGTGCAGGGGGCTATTGATGCGAAAGCAGACTATGCTGAAATTGATGTACTGCAAACGAAAGACGGTGAACTAGCAGTTATACATGATTTGAAGCTAAAACGTCTTGCTAATGCTAATGTTCATGTGTCAGATTTAACGATGGACGAGTTAAGACAGCTTACTCTTAGTCAAGATGGGTTTTCAGGACAAATAAGTACACTTGATGAGATTATTAAGCTGTCAAAGGACAAAATCAAACTTAATATTGAAGTGAAGCTTCATGGTGGCGAAAAAGATTTCGTAAACAAAGTATTAAAAGTGATTAAAGATAATGAATTTGAGAAGCAATGTGTCATTCAAACGTTACACTATCCGCTTATTAAAGAGTTTAAACGTGCAAATCCCAATATAAAAGTGGGATATATACTGTATGCAAGTAGAGCTAACTTAAAGAATGTGAAAGCTGATTTTTATGTAGCAGAAGAATACATGTTAAATAAGAAATTAGTAAAAGAAGCAAGAAAGTTAAACAAGCCGATTTACGTATGGACGGTAAATGATATGGAAAGTTTAAAGGGATATTATAAATTAAACGTAGATGGTATCATTACCGATTATCCTGAAGATGCACGTGAAACAATTAAGATGTTAAAAGAGCAAGAAGCGGAAGAAAGTGATTTGTTTGATAAAATTACTGAAACAACAGATGATTTATTTTCCAAGTTATTTATAAGTTACCCAGCTGCTGGCTAAATGCCTGCAGCTGTTTTTTTAGGAAAAGAATATATCTCTAAAGTATTGTGTACAGTAATAAGTGTATATGTATACGTCGATACTTAGGTTTCTTACATTGTTACATTATTGTCGAATAATAAATGATTGCTTCTTATTTTTAGGGCGTATAATAAAAATAGAGTGATAGATAATGAAATGGCACGAAGATGCTAATAGAATCAATGTTCCATATATTTACACTATTCTAAATATATAAACTTTAAAAAAATGGTATGTTAGCGTTTTCATAACTTTTAAGTTATGCTAGAATAAGGACATAAGTTATTAATTATTACAAAAAGAAAAAAGAATCTCTTTTTTCTGTTAATTATAAGGGGGCATTTCATTATGCGTATTGGGGTACCAGCAGAAATTAAAAACAACGAAAACCGTGTGGCAATGACACCAGCAGGTGTTGTACATTTAATTCGTAACAATCACGAAGTATTCATTCAAAAGGGTGCAGGTTTAGGATCTGGTTTCACAGATGCTCAGTATGTTGAAGCGGGAGCAAAAATTGTTGATACAGCTGAAGAAGCTTGGAATATGGAAATGGTTATGAAAGTTAAGGAACCAGTTGAAAGCGAATACAAACACTTCAGCGAAGGTTTAATCTTATTCACATACTTACACTTAGCTCCAGAACCAGAATTAACAAAAGCATTAATCGAAAAGAAAGTTGTTTCTATTGCATATGAAACAGTACAATTAGAAAACCGTTCTCTACCATTACTTGCACCTATGAGTGAAGTAGCTGGTCGTATGGCTGCACAAATTGGTGCACAATTCCTTGAGAAAAACAAAGGCGGTAAAGGTATTTTACTTGCAGGTGTTCCAGGGGTTAAACGTGGTAAAGTAACAATCATCGGTGGTGGACAAGCTGGTACAAATGCTGCTAAAATTGCAGTTGGACTAGGTGCGGATGTAACAATCATCGACTTAAGTGCAGAACGTCTTCGTCAATTAGATGACATTTTCGGAAACCAAGTAAAAACTTTAATGTCTAATCCTTACAATATTGCAGAAGCTGTAAAAGAGTCTGATCTTGTAATCGGTGCAGTATTAATCCCAGGTGCAAAAGCGCCAAAACTTGTAACAGAAGAAATGATTCAATCAATGGAACCAGGTTCTGTTGTTGTAGATATCGCGATTGACCAAGGTGGTATTTTCGAAACAACTGACCGTATTACAACTCATGATAACCCAACTTACGAAAAACACGGCGTTGTTCATTATGCAGTTGCAAACATGCCAGGTGCGGTTCCACGTACATCAACTCTTGCATTAACAAACGTAACAGTACCATATGCAGTACAAATTGCTAACAAAGGCTACAAAGAAGCTTGCCTAGGAAACGCTGCATTACTAAAAGGTATTAACACATTAGACGGCTATGTAACATTCGAAGCAGTTGCAGAAGCTCACGGTGTAGAGTACAAAGGTGCTAAAGAATTATTAGAAGCAGAAACAGTATCTTGCTAATAGCAGCATTATACAAAATAAAATCGAACAATATATAAACCAACATGATAAGAGCTAAGAGTGAAGATCTCTTAGCTCTTCTTGGCAAAAGGGGGCATACATCGTGGCCAACCTATTTAAAAAGAAATCCGTTACGCAATTGTTAGGGGAAAGTAAAAGTAAAACTTTAACGAAAACGCTAGGGGCATTTGACCTAACAATGCTAGGGATTGGTGCGATAATTGGTACAGGAGTTCTAGTATTAACTGGATTAGTAGCAGCAAGAGATGCTGGTCCAGCAGTTATTTTCTCATTCATGATTGCAGCAATTGTTTGTGGATTTGCAGCTTTATGTTACGCAGAAGTTGCATCTACACTTCCTGTGTCAGGTAGTGTGTACACATATTCATATGCAACAATTGGTGAGTTTGTTGCCCATTTAATGGGATGGACATTGTTATCCGTATATGTCGTAACGACTGCCGCAGTAGCCGGAGGATGGACGGGTTATTTCCATAATTTAGTGAGCGGATTAGGGCTTGAAATTCCTAAAGCCTTGTTAACGATTCCATCGCAAGGTGGTATGGTAAACTTACCAGCAGTTATCGTTACGTTAGTGATAACTTGGTTATTATCACGAGGTACAAAAGAAAGTAAGCGTGTGAATAACATAATGGTATTAATTAAAATTGGTATTGTTGTTTTATTCATTGCAGTTGGTGTATTCTACGTAAAACCAGAAAACTGGATACCATTTGCACCGTACGGTTTAAGTGGAGTGTTCGCAGGGGGAGCAGCAGTATTCTTTGCTTTCTTAGGATTTGATGCATTAGCAACTTCTGCTGAAGAAGTAAAAAATCCGCAACGTGATCTACCGATTGGTATTATTGCTTCGTTAGTTATTTGTACAATCATTTATGTTGTAGTTTGTCTCGTTATGACAGGTATGGTTTCTTATAAAGAATTAGATGTACCAGAAGCTATGGCATATGTGTTAGAAGTTGTAGGACAAGACAAAGTAGCAGGTATAATCGCAATTGGAGCTGTAATTGGTATTATGGCTGTAATTTTCGCTTACATTTATGCAACAACTCGTGTATTCTTCGCAATGAGCCGTGACGGTTTATTGCCAAAATCTTTCGCGAAAATTAACAAGAAGACTGAAGCGCCAACATTTTCAGTTTGGTTAACAGGAATTGGTAGTGCTTTAATTGCTGGATTTATCGATTTAAAAGAATTGTCGAATTTAGCGAATATTGGAGCGTTATTAACATTCGCCATGGTTGGTGTAACTGTTATCATTCTTCGTAAAACGCATCCGAAATTACAACGTGGATTTATGGTACCACTTGTACCGATCTTACCGATTATTTCAGTTGCATGTTGTCTATTCTTAATGGTAAATTTACCATTAAAAACATGGATATACTTCGGTGTTTGGTTAGCAATCGGAGTAGTTGTATACTTTGTTTATTCGAAAAAACATAGTCATTTAAAAGACGATGGAAGTTCGCAGGATAATTTAGAACAAGCTAATTAAAAGGGATATAAGTATAGTAAGCCTTGTGCGTCTAGGGAGCGCGCAAGGCTTTTTTCTTTTGGGCAAAATGTACATCCTTTTTTGTATGAGAATGTAATGGATGCGGAAAATATGTGTACGCCTTATTAAAATGTGAACAAAATGTTCGGAAAAATGTATGAGATTTCATTGACACATATGAATGGACGCTCATATAATAAGAGTATAAGATATATGAATAATTGTTCATATGTTCAAATGAAGAGGTGAGCTATAATGGCTGTAAATAAAGTAGAAACACCACAAGAGACATGTTCTCAAACGATAATTCATGAAGAAGTTGTTGATCAAGTAAAACAAACAATTCCAACTGATGAAAGTTTAAGTAAAGTAGCAGAATTATTTAAAGTATTAGGTGATCGTACACGGACGAGAATATTACATGCATTATTTGAAGCTGAAATGTGTGTTTGTGATTTAGCTTATTTATTAGGAATGACACAATCATCTATTTCGCATCAGCTTCGTGTGTTAAAGCAAGCGAAACTTGTAAAGAATCGTAAAGAAGGAAAGGTCGTTTATTATTCGTTAGCTGACCAGCACGTAATTCATATCTTCGAGCAAGCGTTTGAACACGTAAACGAGGAAGAATAAAAAGAACGCGAGGAGGGAGAACGATGGCTGAAGCATTAGTGAAAAAGAAACTGGTGTTAGAAGGTTTAGATTGTGCGAACTGTGCAATGAAAATTGAAAAAGGCGTTGGGAATATAGAAGGAGTAAATTCTTGCTCTGTAAATTTCGCGACAAAAACAATGGTTTTAGAAACAGCACAAAATACAGAAAGCGAAGTTGTTACAGAAGCAAAACAACTCGTTACAAAATTAGAACCGCACATTAAAGTGCAAGAAGAAAACAACACAAAAGTAGCAAAAGAAGTGTTTATATTAGAAGGTTTAGATTGCGCGAACTGTGCGATGAAGATTGAAAATAAAGTGAAGGAAATGCCGTCTATTTCAGCAGCAACTGTTGATTTCGTATCAAAGAAATTAAGAGTTGAAGTAGCGAATAAAAGAGAATTAGAAGCGACTGTAGCAAATATAACAAATATCGTTCAAAAGTTAGAACCAGATGTGAAAGTTGTTCGTGAAGAAAAAGGTGGGCATGACCACGGACATAGTCACGACCATGGTGAAGCAAATGTGAAAAAGATGGTAGGACGATTAGTGGTCGGCGGAATTTTGACAGCAATTGCTGCATTAGCGGGCTTACCACAAATGATAACAATTCCGTTATTCGTCCTTGCGTATTTATTAATAGGCGGAGATATCGTTTGGAGAGCGGTAAGAAACATAACTCGCGGCCAAGTGTTCGATGAGAACTTCTTAATGGCAATTGCAACACTAGGGGCTTTTGCGATTCAACAATATTCAGAAGCTGTTGCGGTAATGCTATTCTATCAAGTAGGGGAACTATTCCAAAGTATTGCGGTCAATCGCTCCCGAAAGTCAATTACTTCATTAATGGATATCCGTCCTGATTATGCGAATGTGAAGGTTGGAAATGAAACGAAACAAGTATCACCAGAAGATGTACAAATCGGCGATTATATTATCGTGAAGCCTGGTGAGAAAGTACCATTAGACGGAAAAGTAGTTGAAGGAACATCAATGGTAGATACTTCAGCATTGACCGGTGAATCTGTACCACGTGAAGTCGAAGTTGGAAATGATGTATTAAGTGGTTTTGTGAACCAAAATGGTGTATTAACAATTGAAGTGACAAAAGAATTTGGTGAATCAACTGTATCAAAAATTTTAGATTTAGTTCAAAATGCAAGCAGTAAAAAAGCGCCAACAGAAAACTTTATTACGAAGTTCGCGCGTTACTACACTCCAGTTGTAGTTATTACAGCAGCGATCATGGCGTTTATTCCACCACTTATTTTAGAAGGAGCTACATTCTCAGAATGGATTTATAGAGCTTTAGTGTTCTTAGTAATCTCTTGTCCATGTGCGTTAGTTGTATCAATTCCTCTTGGATTCTTTGGAGGAATTGGTGGTGCATCTAAAAGTGGTGTGTTAATAAAAGGAAGTAACTATTTAGAAGCTTTAAATGATGTGAAATATATTGTTTTTGATAAAACAGGAACATTAACAAAAGGTGTCTTCAAAGTTACAAAAATGGAACCAAGCGAAGGTATTACAAATGAAGAATTATTAGAGTATGCAACATTTGCTGAAGTGTATTCTAATCATCCAATTGCACAATCTATTCGAAAGGCATACGGAAAATCAATTGATGAAAAAATAATCGATGAGTATAGCGAAATTTCTGGTCACGGTACAGTCGTAAAAGTACAAGGAAAAGAAATTTTTGCAGGTAATGCTAAATTAATGAAAAAAGAAAACATTACATTTAAGCAACCAGAAACGGTAGGTACATTAGTTCACGTTGCTGTAGATGGGGAATATGCAGGTTATATCGTTATCTCTGATGAGGTAAAAGAAGATTCAAAACAAGCAATTCAAAAATTAAAAGAACTAGGTATTAAGAAGACAGTCATGTTAACGGGTGATGCAAAATCCGTTGGTGAAGCTGTTGGTAAAGAATTAGGTTTAGATGAAGTTCACGCAGAACTATTACCGCAACAAAAAGTCGAAGAGATTGAAAAAATTGATGCGGCGAAGAACGGAAAAGAAAAAGTTGCTTTTGTTGGTGATGGTATTAATGACACACCGGTATTAGCAAGAGCAGATGTTGGTATTGCGATGGGTGGTTTAGGATCAGATGCAGCGATTGAGGCGGCAGACATCGTTATTATGACTGATGAGCCTTCAAAAATTGCAACAGCCTTAAATATTGCAAAACGCACACGACGCATTGTATGGCAGAATATCATCTTTGCATTAGGGGTAAAAGGATTAGTTTTATTACTTGGTGCTTTTGGTATTGCAACAATGTGGGAAGCTGTCTTCTCAGATGTTGGTGTGACACTACTTGCAGTGTTAAATGCAATGCGTGTACTACGAGTGAAAGATTTATAAAAAGAGGACGCAACCTGCGTCCTCTTTTTTAGGTTATTTTGTTGAAATTGACTCAATAAAATAATAACAAATATTATTTTATAAACGAATAACGTAATATTAAAATTTACAAATAAAAAATATTTGTCGTACTATTTTAATATATTTTCCACAAAGATACATATCGTATTGAAAAAACAGAGAAGGAAAAGCTTCTCTGTTTTATTTTTGTATATTTTTTTCAACTTGTTCTCGAACAGTTTGAATGTAATTCATTTTATGATCCCAACATTCTTGACTTAAATCGACAGGGTACTCTTCGGGATTTAAAGTTCGCATATATTCTTCCCAAAATAGTGCGAGACTCTGTTCGTTATATTTTTGAATATCTAATATATCTGGTAATTCATATGTTCTTTCGCCGTTAATGAAAATGTCTTTATGCAGTTCGCGTGCTTCAAAGTTTGTTACAAATTTACTTATATACGTGTGAACAGGATGAAACATTTTTAAACGTTCTTCTTTTCCTGGCTCTTCAGAATCTAATGCAATATAATCGCCTTCTGCATGATCGTTAACTCGATTGATAATGCGATAAATTCGTTTCAGTCCTGGAGTGGTAATTTTTTCAGGGTTAGATGAAATTTTAATTGTATCATTTAACTTTCCATCAGTATCTTCAATCGCAACTAGTTTATAGACAGCCCCTAACGCTGGTTGTTCAAAGGACGTAATTAATTTTGTTCCAACGCCCCATACATCAATTTTTGCGCCTTGAGATTTCAAGTGCATAATTGTGTATTCATCTAAATCGCTAGAAGCAATAATTTTTGTATTTGTAAACCCAGCTTCATCTAGTAGTTTTCTTGCCTTTTTAGATAAATAAGCCATATCACCACTATCAAGGCGAATTCCATAAAAATCGATACGATCCCCAAACTCTTTCGCGACGCGAATCGCATTTGGAACACCTGATTTTAAAGTGTCGTATGTATCAACGAGAAAGACACATTTTTTATGAGTTTCAGCGTATTTCTTAAACGCGACATATTCATCGCGATACGCTTGAACGAAAGAGTGAGCGTGTGTGCCTGCTACGGGTATTCCGAAGCGCTTCCCAGCCCGTACGTTACTCGTAGATGAGAAACCACCAATAAAGGCAGCGCGTGTGCCCCAAAGAGCAGCATCAAACTCGTGGGCACGTCTTGTGCCGAATTCTAAAAGTTCATCGTTATTTGCAGCGTGCTTCATACGAGCAGCTTTTGTTGCAATTAATGTTTGGTAATTCACAATGTTTAACAGGGCAGTTTCAATAATTTGTGCTTCGCCGAGCGGTGCATCAACACGTAATAAAGGCTCGTTATTAAATACAACTTCACCTTCTTGCATACTTCGAACGGTCCCAGTGAATTTCATATTTTGTAAATACTGAAGGAATTCTTCTTCAAATTGTAATTCTGCTAAATAAGCGATATCGCTTTCGGTAAAGCTGAAGTTTTCTATGTACTCTACAATCTTTTCAAGGCCAGCAAAAACAGCATAACCGTTTTCGAATGGAAGCTTTCGAAAGTATAAATCAAACACCGAGCGGCGATTATGAATACCATCTTTCCAATATGTATAAGCCATATTAATTTGATATAAATCTGTATGTAAGGCATAGCTATCGTCTTTATAATAAGTCATCGCGAAAACACCTCCATAATTTGGTTATAGTATACCAATTTTTCATTGCTCGTAGCAAAGAATGGATATGGAAGTAGAGTCAAGAGGGAAAAAAATGAAATATTGCATATTTTTTAGAAAATTAACATTTATCAATTTATATTTCTCAAGATTTTATGTATTATTAGAGTAATGGGGGTAATGAGAATGGAGGAGGACAATGCAACAAACATTAGAAAAAATAGGCAAACAAGTCTTTTATAAACGGCTACAGCAAAAAATGACACAAGAAGAATTATGTCAGGGCATTTGTTCTGTCTCATACTTAAGCAAAATCGAAAATGGAAAGATCGAAGCATCAGAAGAGATTCTACAATTGCTCTGCACAAGGTTAGAAATTGCCGTGACGGATTTGAGAGATGTAGAAGAAGATGTGAAGGGGAAGCTAGATGAATGGTTGAATGCACTAGTTCATTTGGACAAGCCACAAGTAGAGCGCATATATGAAGAATTACAAGGTGAAATGAAGCATGTTTTGGATTTTGAAATTATAAATTATTATAGACTGCTTTATACGCGTTATTTAATTATGAAACGAGATTTTCTTGCTGTTGAAGAAGAATTAGAGAGATTAAAAAAGATGTACAAAAAGTATTCGCCATTTCAGAAATTATTATATACGTATAGTAAAGGTCTATATTATTTTTTACAGCATAAATATAAAACGGCCTTAGATTATTTAGTTCAAACTGAAGTGATGGCGAAAGAACAAGGCTATTATGAAACTGGAATCTATTATAATTTAGCTCTTGTTTATAATGAATTAGAAATAGAACATATGGCTTTACATTTTGCTCATTTAGCTATGGAAGGCTTTAAGAATGAATATAAATTTCGTCATGTGATTAATTGCCAGTTATTAATAGGGTTAAGTTATATACAGAAAAAACAATATAACGAAGCTTTAGGAATTTATAGAAATATTTTAAGAGAGGCTAATTCTTTTGCGGATAAAGATAACATAACAGCGATTGCTCTAAATAACATGGGGTATTTACATTACCATTTAAAGGATTATGCAAAAGCGAAAGAGTATTATTTACAATGTTTACAATACAAGAAGGAAGAAGATTTAGATTACATTGATGCTGTATATGAGATTGCATTGCAATGTATTGAATTGAAGGAATTTGAAGAAGTAAAAGAGTGGATTAATAAAGGGATAGAAGTTGCGAAAAGAGATGAGAAGTATAAAAGTATGTTATATACACTTTTAATACTTCAATATAAATATTTTGAAGAGAAGGGGGTGTATAAAAAGTTTTTAGAAACAGAAGCTTTAACATTTTTTAAGCAAGAGGAAAATAAAAAAGATTTAAAAAAGGTATATTTAGAATTAGCAAAATATCATGAAGAAGTATTAGAATTCCAAGAAAGTAATCGGTATTATAGACTAACTATTAATTTATTAGAAGAAAAGGGAGGAAGATGAATATGAAGAAAATGATTTTTGGTGCACTAGCATTAGTGGCTATATTAGTAGTGTTAGAACCTCAATATGCTTGGACTGGAGATATGTATGGTCAAGCTAAAGAAGTAATAGAAGTAATAAATTCTTAATGAGAAACCCCTTTCCAATTGGAAAGGGGTTTTTTCAATATTTGTTCCTCAAAATTCTACAAAACTTGAGAAAATAATTATTTGAATTTTTAGTATATTAATAGTGAAAACATAGTGCTACGATAAAACTACTCTTTTTCAAAAAATAATTTATTAGGGGGAAGATTCATGAAAAAGAAAAGTTTAGCGTTAGTGTTAGCGGCAGGAATGGCAGTTACAACGTTTGGAGGGACAGGCTCTGCATTTGCGGATTCTAAAAATGTGCTCTCTACGAAGAAGTACAATGAAACGGTGCAATCACCTGAGTTTATTTCTGGTGATTTAACTGGAGCGACTGGTAAGAAAGCAGAATCTGTTGTGTTTGATTACTTAAACGCGGCAAAAGGTGATTACAAACTAGGGGAAAAGAGTGCGCAAGATTCTTTCAAAGTGAAACAAGTGAAAAAAGATGCTGTAACTGATGCAACAGTAGTACGTATGCAACAAGTATATGAAGGAGTACCTGTATGGGGATCTACTCAAGTAGCTCACGTAAGTAAAGATGGTTCTTTAAAAGTATTGTCTGGAACAGTTGCGCCTGATTTAGACAAAAAGGAAAAGTTGAAGAATAAAAATAAGATCGAAGGCGCAAAAGCAATTGAAATCGCGCAGCAAGATTTAGGTGTAAAACCGAAATATGAGGTAGAACCAAAAGCGGACTTATATGTATATCAAAATGGTGAAGAAACAACATATGCATACGTTGTGAATCTAAACTTCTTAGATCCAAGCCCAGGAAACTACTACTATTTCATTGAAGCAGAAAGCGGTAAAGTATTAAATAAATATAATAAACTTGATCATGTAGCAAATGAAGATAAGTCACCGGTTAAGCAAGAAGCTCCTAAACAAGAAGCAAAGGCGGTTGTAAAGCCTGTAACAGGAACGAATAAAGTAGGAACTGGTAAAGGTGTATTAGGAGATACAAAGTCGCTTAATACAACGTTATCTGGATCGTCTTACTACTTACAAGATAATACGCGCGGAGCAACGATTTTCACATATGATGCGAAAAACCGCTCAACATTACCAGGAACATTATGGGCAGATGCGGATAATGTTTTCAATGCAGCTTATGATGCAGCGGCAGTAGATGCTCATTACTATGCGGGTAGAACATATGATTATTATAAAGCTACATTTAATAGAAACTCTATTAATGATGCAGGAGCTCCGTTAAAATCGACAGTTCATTACGGAAGTAAGTATAATAATGCGTTCTGGAATGGCTCACAAATGGTATACGGAGATGGTGATGGTGTAACGTTTACTTCATTATCTGGTGGAATTGATGTAATTGGTCACGAATTAACGCATGCTGTTACGGAAAACAGCTCAGATTTAATTTATCAAAATGAATCAGGAGCGCTAAATGAAGCAATTTCTGATATTTTTGGTACTTTAGTAGAATTCTATGATAACCGAAACCCAGATTGGGAGATTGGTGAAGATATTTATACGCCTGGTAAAGCAGGAGATGCGCTTCGTTCTATGAGTGATCCAGCGAAATATGGTGACCCAGACCATTATTCTAAGCGTTACACTGGTTCAAGTGATAACGGTGGAGTTCATACGAACAGTGGTATCATTAACAAACAAGCTTATTTATTAGCAAATGGCGGTACACATTCTGGTGTAACTGTAACTGGTATTGGTAAAGATAAGTTAGGTGCAATTTATTACCGCGCAAACACACAATATTTCACGCAATCTACTACATTTAGCCAAGCTCGTGCTGGTGCAGTACAAGCTGCAGCTGATTTATATGGTGCGACTTCTGCGGAAGTAGCAGCAGTGAAGCAATCATTTAGTGCTGTTGGTGTAAACTAAGGGTTTAAGAGAGTATTATTAATAAAATACTTCAAAAATAAAGAAGGAGCCTATGCTCCTTCTTTATTTTTTTCTCCATTTTTTCCACAAATAAAACAATCCAATAGCGCCCGCAATTGTTACAATCCACTTCGCTTCATTCGTTCCATTCATGACATGATAGGCAGAATATACTTCGATTAACAAAGCCGGTATTTTACCTATTGTGCTGGCAATACTGAAAGAGAGTAATGACATTTTGCCTAGAGCGGCAAATAAAGTAACGATACTAGATGGGATGAAGGGTATGAATCGAAACGATAGAACGAGTAGAAAGGCCTCTCTACCTTCTACATAAAGTAGGCGTTCTACCTTTGGATACTTATTTACTTTGTTGTGAGTGAATTTCTGAAGGCCTATACGATAAATATAAAACGAGATAATAGCCCCTAATGCCTCACCAGTGATCGAAATAATAGTTCCATTCGTTACACCAAATAGCTGTATGTTAATAGCGGTCAAAAAAATACTAGGGATAAAACCTAAAAGACTGATGATGACGTTAATTAAGATACTAAGTGGAATTGCGATTGAATAATAGTCTGTTAAGAAGTTTTGAATTGTTTCAGCCATTGTTTAAAATCCTTTATCTTTTTTTGCATTACACCATATTTCTATTGTGTAGGCAAGTGCAAATTTACATAATGTAGGAAACTGTTGATAAAATGCCGTGTGTATACCTTATATGGGTATTGGGTATATAAAATAAGGGGTATATTATTCTAGTTTGGAAAACACCGAACAAATCCTGTATTTAAAAGGTTTGTTCGGTGTTTTTAAGTGGTGATTAAAGTCGGGAAATAATCAAAAAAACATAGGGGTATATTTCAGAGAGGGTCCAAAATAGTAGTTTAATGAAATTAGGGTGGTAATATGGCAAAATTGATGAGGAATTTTAAAAATGTATATGTTTTTTCGTTGTGAAATTGACTTTTAGTGAAGTTACGATAATAATCATGGAAGAGGTGATATGATGAAACGAATAAGTAGTCTTTTCTTGAGTAGTTTATTGGCATTAATGCTGATCTTAAGTGGATGTGCAGGAAAAGAACAAAAAACAGAGAAACAAACAGGGAATCAATCGACATCAGTAGAAAAAATTAGTGATAATATTTTAGATGAAATGGAAGGGCCACCTAAAAATGGTCATACAATTGAAAGACATGTAGGAAAATCAGAAGAGGATTTGAAGAATCGCTTGAAGACAGATAAAGTATCAGCGGCAAGTACATACTATGATAAGGAAACAGCGACGAAAGCTGTAAAAGATAGTTTGAAGCAGCATGATAAGGAAATTCAAGATTGGTTAAAAAATTCTAAAGAGGCTCGTCTCGTATTAAATACAACTCATTCATTCCCAGTTGGAAAAACGGTAATAAAGAAAAATATGAATGTAAAAGACAAGTTAGTAAAAACTGTTACTGTTTTGGCGAGAGATAAGTCAGGAGATTTAGGATATAAGATCATTACTTCTTATCCATCTGATAAATAAGAAGGGGGAGTAAATATGTATACGACATTACAATATTTTCTCAAATCGTATTGTACGTTAAGTATCCATGAGGATGAAATAGTAGGCGTGATGGAAGAGTTTATAGAGCAAGAAGATGAAGAAATTGTTTTGAAATTACGCGATGAATTATTATATATGAAGAAAAAGAACGCTTGGGAAGAGGCGTGCGTATTAGCTGCGAAGCAAGGAAATCGCATGTGGTCTTTAGAAGAAACGAAAGACCATCTTGAAGCTTTTTTACTATTATTGCAAAAGAAAAAGGCGTGAGTAGATCACGCCTTTTTTGTTTTTTAAATTTATTCGTTTGATAGTGTCTTATTGTTTTGGAGCGCTTTTATATACGCTTTTTGAAATTTGTCCATTAGATAGTACTTCACCGTTTTGTGTTACTTTTTTATATGTAACTGCTGTTATTTTATCATTAGTCCTGCTAATTACTTGAGAAGACACTTCAACATTTTTACCAGTATTTGTTCCGAAAATACGAGTAGTAATACTGCCTCCATTTGAAAATGCTTGAATATAAATATGATTGCCTGTATTGTTTTTAAATTTTAAATCCGGACCATAATCTGCCACTGCTGCATCTTGCCCAAGTGGTAAATAATTTACGGGCATAGAATGATTGCTTCGAGAAACAATTCCTAAATCTGCCCTTAAAGCTGCGCTATATAATGTGCTACTAACTTGGCAAACGCCTCCGCCTGCACTTTGTATAACCTTACCTTGTGAATATACGGCTGCGGATTTATAACCATGTGCAGCATCCGTTACACCAACGCGGCCATTAAAACTAAACGTTTCATCAGGTGCGACAATCACTCCACTTAAAGTATTAGCTGACTTATTTACGTTATAGGATTGATTTCCATTACGGCCAGCCATAGGAGTTGAATATTCAGCAATTACTTCTTTAATCCCCATTTTCTGTATATCTTCTGTAGAACGCTCAGGTTTTAATAGTGTAACTGGTAATGTAACGTCCGATGAGCCAGAAGTGATGGCCTGTTTCGTTAAATCAGTTAACTTTCCTTTATCAATTTTTTCTCCATTTTGACTTTGGCTAATATTTACTGTAGAGCCTTCAACACTTAATTCGGCATTAACAGGATTTTTTAATGTGTCATTATATTTATCCTTCATAAAGCTTTCATAAGCAGTTGTATTTAATTGAGCTGTTAATTTATAGTCACGTTTTAATTCACCGTTTTCGGCCTGCTTCCGCATTTGGTAACGATTTATTGCATTTCCTTCTTGTTCTTTAAAGATTTTGTCGATAATATCTTTTTCTTTATAATTTATACCTAAATCTTTCCATGTGTAAGTTTGTTTATCATTTTGGAATATGTAGGTAAGAGATTTTTGATCTAATTCAGTTACCTTTTGATTAATAATTTTTTGAATATCTTTTTTATTTTTTCCATCGAGAGAAATACCTTCAAATGTAGTATTTGGTAATGCAGTAGTATTTAATTGATTATTTAGTTTGGATACATATTGATATCCACCAACACCGCCTACACAAAGTAATATGCCTCCAGTAATTGCAGAACCAATCAGTATTTTACTTAGCTTCATTTATTTCCCCCCAGAAATTTTTGTATAAATATATGTATTACATTTTTTGTATAAAAATGATGAAAATAACATTATGTACGTACTAGTATACTATTATTTCCACTATGTGTGTAATGTTTTTATAAAAAACGTTACACTGTTGTAACAATTGTCTCTTTTTGTCACAATATGTACGAGAAATATGTTGAAAATTATAATAAAAAGGCTGTCTAGAAAGATCTAGCAGCCTTTTTATTATAATTTTTTATGTTCATTTTTATTCGTAACACCGAGATGTTCTTGTAGTGTTGTCGAAATATTATTGACGCTTTTTTCATTTGGAACGTAATAATAAATACCATCTATATATTTATCAGTACCTTCTACTTGCATTTTGTCCATTTTTAGATTGGAATCCATTGAATTTTTGGCAATTGTCATCATATCATCAAAAGTTAAATTTGTTTTTAAGTCTTTATCGACAGCGTCTAGTAGACCACCGATTTTATTAATGGAATTAAGAGATAGTGCTTTTTCAGCAATAGCTTCTAAAACAAGCTGTTGTCGTTGGCCGCGCATGTAATCACTATCGATATGACGAGTTCTAGCTAGTGCTAATGCCTCTTCTCCATTTAAATGTTGGCGTCCTTTTTTGAGGTGAATTGCATCTGCTTCGTCTTTACTATTTTGTTCTGTAAACTCAACTGGAACATCGACAGTAATACCACCAAGAGAATCGACAATTTTGATAAATGATTTAAAGTTAAATTTTACATAGTAATCAACTGGAACATCTAAAAATTTCTCCACGGTATCAATTGTGCTGTCCACACCACCGAATACGTGCGCATGTGTAATTTTATCGTATTTATCACGTGATTTAATGTAGACACGTGAGTCACGTGGAATACTCACAAGTTTAACAGATTTATCGTTTTTATTAATTGTTGCAAGTAATAGCGCATCCGTACGAGTTGCTTTTCCGTAATTCTTGTCCCTAATATCACTTTCATCAACACCCATAATAAGTACAGAAATGTTGTCAGTCATAGGTTTCACGGCTTTTTCACGTTTGCTGGATTTATCCCCGCGGCCCAGTTCAGAGTAGGCATTACTTAACACAGATTTCGCTTTACTGTATATATGGAAGGAATAGCCTCCTGCTCCAAGTGCTATAATCAGTAATGGAATAAGAAGGAACCAGAGTAGGCGTTTTTTCTTTGAGCGTCCTTTTTTGGATCGGGTGTCTTTGTTCATATCATCGGATTTCATCATTTTTCTCCTTTAAAACTATCAAAGTGTATACATCTAGAAGCGCATTCAAACACATAAAAAATATTGTACGCTAAATAAAAGCGATTGTACATGTATAAAAAATAGATGTCTTGATTATTTATCCTGCATTAACGGGCAGTAAAACTCCCACCTCAAAGTCCAGCGAATGCAAGGAAGTTAGGTGGGAGTTAACTGCCCGTAAAAGCCCGATTGGTTCAACTAATACTCAGAGGGGGATAGCCCCCTCTGAGTAAAGTTTCACTTTATAAGACATCTATTCGTTATTGTATACAAAAGATAGGGATAAGAAAATGATAAAATTTTACCTAATTACAACATAATGCTTACGATAATTGCAGATAAAATGCTAACGAGAGTAGCTCCATATAGTAATTTAAGGCCAAATCTGGCAACGACGTTTCCTTGTTCTTCGTTTAATCCTTTTACCGCACCTGAAATGATACCGATAGAAGAGAAGTTGGCAAAAGAGACGAGGAAAACAGAAATAATACCAACTGTACGAGGAGAAAGGCTATTAGAAATTTTATTAAGGTCCATCATTGCTACAAACTCATTCGTTACAAGCTTCGTTGCCATAATGCTACCAGCTGTGACAATTTCAGAACTAGGTACACCGATAAGGAATGCAACAGGCGCAAATACGTAGCCGATTAATTGCTGGAAAGTAATGCCGAATATAATGAGGAATAGGTCATTAATGCAACTAATTAATGCGACGAATCCGATAAGCATAGCGCCGACAACGATGGCTACGCGAAAGCCATCTAGAATGTATTCTCCAAGCATTTCAAAAAAGCTTTGCTTTTCGCCTTTAATTTCTAAAATATCTTCTTCATCTTTCACGTCGTAAGGGTTAATGATGAGTACGATAATAAAACCACTAAATAAATTGAGAACGAGTGCGGTTACTACATATTTAGGTTCAATCATCGTCATATAGGCACCTACGATGGACATAGATACGGTTGACATGGCAGATGCACAAAGTGTATAAAGACGGTGTTTTGGAATTTGAGCTAATTGTTTTTTAACCGTAATAAAAACTTCTGATTGGCCTACAATGGCAGATGCGATAGCGTTATAAGATTCTAATTTCCCAAGACCATTTATTTTACTAAGGAAGTAACCGATCCAATGAATAAAGAATGGTAATATTTTAAAATGCTGTAATATACCAATTAAAACAGAAATGAAGACAATTGGTAATAAGACAGTAAGGAAAAATGACATTTCACCTTTATTGGCAAGACCGCCAAATACGAAGTTTATACCATCAGCAGCATACTCGAGTAGTTTTGTAAACAGACTGGAAATGCCCCGAATAAGTATGAGACCGATTTCTGTATTTAATAATAAATAGGTTAAAATCAACTGTATAATAAGCATGATGAAAATTGGTTTAAATTTAATATGTTTCTTATTGTTGCTAGCAATATAAGCAAGGAAGAAAACAACGATAAGTCCCACGAAAAAAGTAATAAATTTCATAGTAAGCCCCCTAAAAGAGATATTCTGCTATATATGTTTTTCATTTCAAGGGAGAATATGCATCTTTGGTAAAGAAAGGAATAGAGAAGTCATGAATATAAGTAGAGTGCATCACGTTGCAATTATTTGTTCGAATTATGAAGTGTCAAAAGATTTTTATACTCGGATATTGGGGTTTAAAGCGATAAATGAAGTATATAGAAAGGAACGAGATTCTTATAAGTTAGATTTATGTGTAGGGGAAGAGTATCAAATTGAATTATTTTCATTTCCAAATCCACCTGAGCGCCCAAGTTTCCCAGAAGCGGCTGGACTTAGACATTTAGCATTTGCTGTTACAAATATAGGAGAGGCTGTAAACCATTTAAAACAATGCGGTGTGGAGACTGAAGCGATACGTATGGATGAAATAACCGGAAAAAAATTCGTCTTTTTTCAAGACCCTGACGGCCTACCTTTAGAATTGTATGAGGTTTGAAATTGGTGAATTTTATATAGGGTTGCTTTTGCGTAAATGAAGAAACTAAAGTGAAACTTCTTTTTAAAAGGAGGTGTAACTTTAGCTAAGAAAGCTAAAGGGTATATGTGGATATTATAAAATTATTGATGGTAGCCATCCTTATTGCATTAACAGGTTTTTTTGTAGCTGTTGAGTTTGCAATTATTAAGGTGCGTAGCAGTCGTATTGATCAACTCGTTAGTGAAAAACGACGAGGAGCATTGGCAGCTAAAAAAGTAACTTCGAATTTAGATGAGTATTTATCAGCGTGTCAGTTAGGTATTACAATTACTGCTTTAGGGCTTGGGTGGTTAGGAGAGCCAACTATAAAACATTTACTCGAGCCGTTGTTTTTAAAACTACATTTATCTCCTGCAATTGCAAGTACAGTTTCATTTATTATTGCCTTTGCAGTGATTACATTTTTACATGTTGTCATTGGTGAACTTGCTCCGAAGACGCTCGCTATACAAAGGGCAGAGCAAGTTAGCTTATTATTATCGAAGCCAATTATTTACTTTTATCGAGTAATGTATCCGTTTATTTGGGCTTTAAATGGTTCTGCAAGGCTTGTGACAGGGTTATTCGGATTACATCCGGCTTCTGAACATGAAGTTGCTCATTCGGAGGAAGAATTACGATTAATCTTATCCGAGAGTTATGAGAGCGGAGAGATTAATCAAAGGGAATTTAAATATGTAAATAATATTTTTGAATTCGATAATAGAGTCGCAAAGGAAATTATGGTACCTCGTACGGAAGTTGTAGGTTTATATGAGGACGAACCATTTGAAACACATATTAAAATAATCGCACAAGAGAAGTACACGAGATATCCCGTATTTGGTGAAGATAAAGATGAAATCATTGGGATGGTTAATGTAAAGGATTTATTTATTCGTTATATGGACGGTAATCGAGATGAGGAGTGCTCAATTACGCCATATACAAGGCCAGTTATTGAAGTGCTAGAAAATATTCCTATACATGATTTGTTATTACAAATGCAAAGAAAACGAATTCCATTAGCTGTATTATATGATGAATATGGCGGTACAGCGGGTATTGTTACACTAGAGGATATTTTAGAAGAAATTGTTGGAGAAATCCGAGATGAATACGATGAAGATGAACACCCGCCTATAGAGCATATAAGTGAAGGGTGTAAGATCGTAGAGGGAAAGGTGCTTATTAGTGAAGTAAATGATTTATTTGGTATACACTTGATCGCTGATGATGTAGATACAATTGGTGGCTGGATTATGGTACAAAAGCAAATCGTTGCTGAAGGAGATATTATTGAAAAACACGGCTTTTCTTTTAAAGTCCTTGAAAAGGATATGCATCAAATTAAACGAGTGGAAATAAAGAAGGTAGAAGAATGATTTTCTATAAATTTTTATAAAAAGTATATATAGAAAAATAAATGTTTGCGCTTTCAAAAAAGGTGCTATATAGTGAAGGTGGATACTGAAAAATTCTTCTGAATGATACTCGTATTTTTAGAGGGCGAATTTTTTAGATAGGGATTTAGAATGAAAAGTATAGGTGATGAAAATGATAGCAACGAAGGATATACGGATAGAAAAAGATTTTTTAGGTGAAAAGGAAGTACCGAGTGTAGCTTATTATGGGGTACAAACATTACGTGCTGTAGAAAACTTCCCGATTACAGGATATCGCATTCATCCGTCACTCATTACGGCAATGGCAATTGTGAAAAAAGCGGCGGCTCTTGCAAATATGGATACTGGTTACTTAGCGAAAGACATTGGACATGAAATTGCAGAAGCAGCGCAAGAAATTGTTGATGGAAAATACCACGATCAATTTATCGTGGATCCAATCCAAGGCGGTGCTGGAACTTCTATTAATATGAATACAAATGAAGTAATCGCTAATCGAGCGTTAGAACGTATGGGATATGAAAAAGGCGAGTATGCAAAAATTAGCCCAAACACTCATGTAAACATGGCTCAATCAACAAATGATGCGTTTCCGACGGGAATTCATATTGCAACTCTTATGATGTTAGAAGAACTTCTTATTACAGTGGAAGAACTTCATTCTGCTTTCCGTGCAAAAGCAAAAGAGTTCGATCACGTCATTAAAATGGGACGTACACATTTACAAGATGCTGTTCCGATTCGTCTTGGACAAGAATTTGAAGCGTATAGCCGAGTGCTTGCGCGTGATATAAAAAGAATTAAACAGTCTCGCCAACATTTATATGAAGTGAACATGGGGGCGACAGCTGTTGGTACGGGATTAAATGCAAACCCTACCTACATTGAACAAGTGGTTAAACACTTGCGAACATTTAGCGGATTCCCACTTGTTGGTGCAGAGCATTTAGTTGATGCAACGCAAAACACAGATGCATACACAGAAGTATCTGCGGCATTAAAAGTATGTATGATGAACATGTCTAAAATTGCAAACGATCTTCGCATTATGGCATCTGGTCCACGTGTTGGATTGGCGGAAATTCAATTACCAGCTCGCCAACCAGGTTCATCTATTATGCCAGGTAAAGTAAATCCTGTTATGGCAGAAGTAATTAATCAAGTTGCTTTCCAAGTAATTGGTAATGATCATACAATTTGCTTAGCATCAGAAGCAGGACAATTAGAGTTAAACGTAATGGAGCCTGTACTCGTATTTAATTTAATTCAATCTATTAGTATTATGAATAACGGATTCCGTGTATTCCGGGAATATTGTATTAAAGGAATTACAGCAAATGAAGAATTGCTGAAGCAATATGTTGAGAAAAGTGTTGGAATTATTACAGCGGTGAACCCTCATATTGGTTACGAAGCAGCATCTCGTATTGCACGTGAAGCAATTGAAACAGGAAAATCTGTTAGGGAGCTATGTTTAGAACATGGTGTACTGACAGAAGAAGAATTGGATATTATTTTAGATCCGTTCGAAATGACGCATCCCGAAATTGCTGGAGCTTCTTTATTAAAGAATAAGAAGATGTAATATGAAAAAAACACCGATCCATTTTGAAGTGAACCCGAATAG